>JBNJGP010000149.1:0-4257 GCA_051747805.1 Candidatus Muiribacteriota bacterium | reverse complement strand
ATATAAAAAAGCCCTCTTTCTGTATTAACAAACTGAAACCAGAAAGCCTTCATAAATGGGAAATTAACAGAAACCAGTTTGAATTAAAACGAGTTATTAATAGTTTTCTTAAATTTAATGTTAAATTGATAAAAAATTATCAGTTTAAAGAAAATTCTTATCATAGATTTTTATTGTTTGAAAAACCAGCAATTCTCAATGAAAATAGAGAAAATCCTTGATTTGATGGGGTCAGCGCCGACATCACTTTGCGAAAAAGCAAAGTGTGTAGGCCTGACCACTAAAGGATTTTCGGCTAAATTGAGAATTGTTGTTGAAAAACTTAACTCATCAAATTAATTAGTGGGAGCATGTATCAATTTCTCTTCTATCTTTGGAGTAAACCGAAAGCATTGTAACTGAAACAAGGATTAATACCATTCCAGAATACTGTACAACAGACATTTTTTCACCTAAAATGGTAATATCAAACAGGGATGCCGTAACAGGCTCGACCATGGCAACAATAGAGGCAACTGCAGGAGCTGTATATTGCAGCCCTTTAATGTAAAGAAAAAAAGAAACACCTGCGCCAAATATTCCCATAAGTAAAAAAAGCATCCAAAATTTTGAATTTATAACTGCGATTACCTGTGCCCCTTCACTTGGCACCATCAAAATACCAACAACAGTCAAAAATGCAACAGAAAGAATAGCCTGTGGACTCCCATGCGGAGCTGCGTATTTGAAACCGAAAATAAAGAGTGCATAGCAAAGTCCTGAAAGCAACCCTGTTCCAATGGCAAGAGGTGCAATAGCATCTGCTTCAACATTGTAGGCTCCAGTAAGTAAAACAATACCTGCCATCACCAGCACAATCGTCACCCACTTCAATAGTGTCGCCTTTTCTATATGGAAAGCAAAAGAAATCAGATAAACAAAAATGGGAGCACAGTACATTAATGTTGCCGCAACAGCCACGCTTCCTTCTTTTATGCTAATAAAATAAAAAGAGAAGTTTCCGGCAACTCCCATCCCGGCTACAATCGAATAAAACCATAATTTTGGATTGCTCAGGCCACTTTTACGGGGTCGAAGTATAAGCCAAAGTATTACAAACAAAAGTCCGATACCACCCCGATAAAGCGATAAGACAAAAGGCTCCCAGCCATGCCCTGTCAAAATACCTGCAATACCGCCCGCCAGTCCCCAGAAAAAAGCTGATAATAAAAGAAATATCGTTGCAAATTTAGCCATTTATAATCCTTTGCTGAGTGATTTATCAATGAAAAACAATTAATTAGCGTAAGGTTTTTTTGAAATTATTTTTTTCAATTAAAATATCGATATTCTGTATTAAATTGATATAGCTTTTATATGCACCGGGGTTTTTATCTACAAATACTTTTTTTATAGAATTCTGAAGTTCAGCTTTTTTATCTGACAAAAACTCATTTGTTTCCAAAACATTTTTTTTAGAAGCTTTGTATTTATAGGCCACCGATTCATTTTTGGTATTGTTAATAACGACAATATCCAGGGTATTATAATTAAATCCAAAATCACTGAATGTAAAACATCCCTGATTATCAGAATCAAGTTCTAACTTATTAACGTTCAGAGAATTTATTTTATCAAAATCAAAATAAGTTATTGCAAAAATATCATATTCAACAAAATAAGGGAAATAGGCCCAGGCAGAATCTTTAACACCAACGAAATCAAAAGTAATTGTATTAAATGAATTATCACTTTCATATCTTAAATAATCCGCCCCATAAGTAACAACTCTATCCATGGTAAGCGAGGAAGTAAAATTATTAACTTTTAGAGGATGAATCATAAAATCTTTAAGTGAATTTTCATAATAATAATCAGTACCAGACAAATTAATAATATTTTTAAGTGCAAATTCATTAAAAAGTTTTTTTGATTTAATATTATAATTAAAATTTGATAAAACCTGTTCAATAGAATCCAGTCCTTTCTTTTGGTTTTTGACAAGATTAAAGGTAAAATCAGCGGGATTGTTTTTAAAAAAATCTAGCATAATATTGTAAACAAAAAGATAAGTAATCCCATAATTTTCTACCATATATTCAGGATGAAATTGAACAAGTGATAACTCAGGATTTTTTGCATATTTATATATTTGACCAGGATGACTATATCCACATAATTTTATAGCAAGCTGCGACATTGCCTCATTCAGCCATAAATCTTCTTCGGGATCATTATTCCAGTGAACCATATGCTGAAATTCATGAGCAATAATTGACAGCGAAAATTCAGAATTAGGATCAGATGGGTAAACATCAATATATACCATTTCTCTCTCGTTGGAATGTTCATATTTAGATTTTTTATACTCATTCGGTGGGAAATAATAACCTGCAATAAAATCAGAATTCCCAGTATTGTATCCATCTTTGATATCAAGAAAAAGTAAAGTAATTTTTTCATCATTATCAATTCCTGGGTTGTTTTCTGAACCAAAAAAAGTAGTAACTGAAGGATAAATATTATTATCAAATTCTTCTGCAAATTTTTCAATAGCATTATTATCAACTTTTTGACCATTTTCAACATAAATATAACAATGCTTTCCAATTTTTTTTAAAGTCGCGTTTAACTCATAAAAATCAAAAGTAAGAGGTTCCATAGCCCAGAATTTAGTTTCTTTCCCGAGAAATTCATTATTTCTATCCAGAATAGCACTAGTTTCTTTCCCATAATCATTGTATAAATTAATAGATTCCTCATGAATAAATTCATAAAAATCACTCTGTGAATAAGATACTATAGAAAAAGAAATAATTAGAAAAGAGAACATAAAAAATTTTTTAAACATATAAATCCCCTAAATTTATAAATGAAATCTAGGTAATTATAACACTTAACTAAGAAATACTCAACTAAGAATTGCAGTAATCAGCAATTTTCAATGAAATTAGAGAAAATCCTTGATTTGATGGGGTCAGCGCCGACATCACTTTGCGAAAAAGCTAAGTGTGTAGGCCTGACCACTAAAGGATTTTCGGCTAAATTGAGAATTGATGATAATTCACATCTTTATTTGACATAATAAAAATTAAGTACTATAATAATATTGTTTTGAAAAAAATAAAGAAAACTTTATTATCAATTATAACATTCATACCATTTTTTTATATGATTTTCTTTTTAAGTTTTATAATTTATCTGTTTTTAAACCATTTTAATCAACCAGGGACAGAAGATTTACCTGATTTCATAATGTATATTTTTCCTATTCATTTTTTTATTATGCTTCTCACATTAGGACTCTTGATTTATTATATTTATCATCTTTATAAAATTAATAATTTAAATCAAAATACAAGAATCATGTGGACTATAATCTTAATTTTAGGAAATATATTTGCGATGCCTGCATATTTAATTATTTATATTTTAAAATCTAAAAAAAATATTACAAAAAAGTAATATAAGAACAACACCACTTAAACATACTGGAATACTAAAAAGAATCATTGTAGGCAATTTTAAATTATTAAATTGAACTGCTAAAACTGTAAAAGAAAAAAACAACGCAAATATAAATACCTGAAAAATTGTATTTCTCATATCCCCCATCATCTCAGCATTCCCGCCGATTGTATATTCATATCCTACCGGCATATTCTGTTTATTTAAAATTTCTCTAAGTCTATTTACAGCTTTACTTAAATTAGCATTTGCATCAATATCAATTGTAATCTGTATTGACTGATTTTCTCTAATAATTTCAACTGGTCCAGTTGCTTCTTTAATTTTAGCTATATTTTTCAACCTTACAAAATTATCATTTGATCCGCTAATTATAATATTTTCTATTTGATTTATATTAACAATTGAATCTTTTTTTGTATTTAATACGATATCATAATACACATTATTATCCCGGAAATAGGAGACTGTAGCACCAGAAATTATCGTTCTGAGAGAACTTCCAATATCATTTGCACTTATTCCTAACTCTGCTGCTTTTATTCGATCAATAATTATCTGAAATTCAGGTCTTGTTGAATTTACGCCAAAAGTTATATTTTCAAACTCTTTATCTTTTTTCATTTCCTCTGCAATTTCAGCACCAATAGTATTCAGTTTATTAATTTCAGGTCCGCGTAATTTCAAAGAAATATCTGCCCCTTTATTTCCCATTATTCCTTTAATGGCAGATTGTCTTACCATTATTTTTGCTCCAGGATATTGTATTTTTGAAAGTATTTTTCTGAGTTCTAAAACATACATGGAAGT
>JBNJGP010000148.1:0-4333 GCA_051747805.1 Candidatus Muiribacteriota bacterium | reverse complement strand
CCGGGAAGGGATTTATATTCAAAATTTATAACAAGTTCTTCATTATCATTTAGTTCAACAGGATTATTTTTGTGAAGAACAAAAAATCTTTTTTTATCGTCTGATTCTTTAATATTTCCGTGTTCTCCTTCACTTGCATCCACAATTTTAAAATGAATTTTTAAGGGATTTTCAGGAATAGAGTTGAGATGTTTTTCTCCTTCAGTCATATCCCTGATTTCTTTGGCTTTAACAATATCAAAGCTGAAGTTTGAAAAATATTCAGATGTTTTTATGTAGTATTGATCCGCATTGGCCCAGTGTAGCTTTACCTCTTCACCATTGTATGGGATTGCATATGGAGCAGCCTTGCCCTGATTTTCACGTGTATAGTAACGTCTTGAAATAAAATCGCCTTCATCGTAATAACGTTCAAAAAATCTGTATAAATGATCATAAACATCTGCTTCTGAGGTTGCACCGTCCTTAATTGACTCAAGAGCTGCTTTTGCTTTTTTTACTGCCTCTGTTTCTTCAGGATTTGGAGCACCGTATTCTTTGGCTTTTTGAACTGCTTCTTCATAGGCAGTTGTAAGCTCAGCTTTTTTATCCTGGTCTATCTGTCCAAATGCATCTTCAATAATTTTAAGGAGATCTTTATCTATAAATTCTTTTACCTGATGTGATTTTACCTTCATTATTTTGTAAAATCCAAAATCAAGATCTGGCTGGTCCAGCTGGAAAAGTTCTGTCAGCTTGCCAAGAAGTTTGTCTCTAAGTTTTTTTGTGCTGTTCATAAATTTTATCTCCGGTTATAAAAACTAAATTGTATCTGTTTTTAACAGTTATGATTTTTTTTAAAACTGTAAAATGGAATTTTTAAGAAAATATATTTTAGATGTCAGATAAGGATTTTCTTGTTTTTTTATCACTTAACCTGCCAGTTTATTGTAAAAAGAATCTGAGTTTTTGTTTTTTGTTCCATTTTTTTTGTGAGTTGTTTCACAAGAAGGTCTCTTTTATCTGCTATTTCATCTTCATCTTCAAAAATCTTTTTTTGCTGTGTACGTCTCATTTTTTCAAGCTTTTTTAATTCTTTCTGAAGTTTGGACTGTTCATTAATTGTTGGTGCAAGCCTTACTCTGCGGCGTGTGTCTGCTATTTTACGTTTTGTGTCTTCCATCTCTTTTGCAGCTGCTTTTTCCATGTCTTCTGCCCATTTATCAAGCTGAATACATGCCTCAGACAAATGTTTATTATTATCTTCAAGATTTTTTGCAATTGTTGCTTTTATATATCTGTTATTGTCTGCTTCAAGCCTTGCTTTTATATCTTCTGGTAAAATAACTTCTTCTTTTTCAAACCCCATACAATTAAAGAGTTTTTCAGCTGTTTCCTGGCTTAAATTATTTCCAGAATCATCTATTGCTGAAAACAAGAGATATTCTTCCAGCTCAAAAGATGTAATTGTAAGTTTTGTTAAGGTAAGCCAGCCGCTTTTATTTTTAAGTTTTTCTATTACACTTATTTTTTTAGGATTATTTGTAATGTCAAAAACTAGTTTTTTTACAGGACAATCAAGGTTTTGGCCACAACTGAGAACGTATTCACCCAAAGGATGGCTGAGGTTGTATCTGAATTTATTTTGAAGCTGTTCTTTATTTTTGGTTACAAGCTGGTATTTACCTTTTATTAACCAGTCGGCCGGTTTTGTGTGGAGTTTGAAAGTAAGATCTTTATCAGAAAAATCTGCAAAATTATAAAGAATATATTTTGTAAGGGCCCAGAACAGTTTTCCTATTCTATCCATTTTTTCTCTGGTTCCCATAAGACTGCCTTTAAGTCTTTCATGAACATCTTCATCAAAATGTTCCAAAAGAACCTTTCTGGTATCTTTAAGTTTAATCTGAATAGATTCTTCAAGTTCATTCTGCAGCATTTTAAATGCTTTTTTTATTTCTTTTTCAGTTCTGCACTCCTGATATATCTCCATGACCCGGTTTTCAAAATCAACCCCTGATTCTATTGTCCCTAGAATATCATCTGATGCTCCAAAAACTCCGCTAAAGAGGTTGAATTTATGTTCAAGCAGTTCATAAACACGTTTTTCTGCTTCATTTTTAGAGTTTAGAAAATTTATTACAACAACATCATGCTTTTGGCCGTAGCGATGGCAGCGGCCTATTCTTTGTTCTATTCTCTGAGGATTCCATGGCAGGTCAAAATTTATCAGTAATGAGCAAAACTGCATGTTAAGACCTTCTGCACCAGCCTCGGTTGCAATAAGAATTTTAGAACTGTTTTGAAAATGATCAAGAATTGCAGCCCTTAAATCTACCTGTTTTGATCCTGAAATTCTGCCTGTATTTTTATTGTTTTCAAGCCAGGTTTTATATATTTGTGCTGAGAGTTCATTATTATTGGTTCCGTTAAATGTCAGTACCTGGTCTTTGTAAAGATTATTATTAAGATAATTAAAAAGCCAGTCTTGGGTACGTCTGGATTCTGTAAAAATAACAGCTTTAGTTGCTGCACCCATTTCTTTCATTTTTTCAAAGCCAATATCAAGTGCGGTTATTAATGCTTTTGTCTTGGTATCTACTCCGATTTCATTTGCCTGCTTTATATATTGATCTATCTCTTTTATTTCATTTTTAAGCCTGGGAATATCGATTTTATTTTCTGATTCAGAATTTATATTTTGCTCAAGGGATTTATCTAAATTATCTTCCTGATCTTCAAGTATTTCATCAAGGATATCTTCATCCAGCTGAGACTGATCAAGTAATATATCTGGAAGAGAATGATCGTTTTTTGATTCATTAAGCAGGTTCTCTAATCTGTCTTTTATTATTTTAAGTGTGCCTGCAAGTGCTATGGGAGAAGAAGCGAGCATTTTTCGAACAAGAAGAATAAGGAGGTGCTTTTGGCCTGAAGGGAATGAATAGGTATGTTTACGCATCAAGTGGTTTGATACTGCTTCATAAAGTTTATGTTCCTGTTGGGATGGATTAAAGTGTCTTGTGATGAGTTTACGCTGGGTATATGGAACATATTCTGTTACCTGACTTCTCAGTGTACGCCAGCAAAAAAACTGAAGACGTTCCCTTAATCCTGAAATATCTCCGCCATAATTTATATATTGAGTTCTAAAAGATGAGGTATCGCCAAAAATATTTTCATCTATAAGTGTTGAAAGGCCGTAGAGCTCAAGAAGAGAATTCTGCAGTGGAGTTGCTGTAAGCAGAATCTTTTTTCTGCCTGATGTTGCCTGACGAACAGCCTGACCAATTCTGTTACTTTCCCTGTATGCGTTTCTTAATTTATGTGCCTCATCTATTACTACAAGATTCCAGGGGATTTTTTTTATTTCCATTGCTTTTCCTGCAGCAAAATGCATTGAACATATTACTATTTGTTCAGTATCAAATGGTATTGGATTTCCGGATTTAATTATGTCTTTGCAGGTTTTTGCATCTAAAATTTTTGTTGGCAGGTTAAATTTTTCTTCCAACTCAACTGCCCATTGTTTTCTAAGGGAAGCAGGGCAGATAACTAAAATCTTATTTTTGTTTTCCGCAAAGCTCTGACACATAACAAGGCCTGCTTCTATTGTTTTCCCTAGGCCTACTTCATCGGCAAGAAGAACTCCTTTGGATAAAGGTGATCTTAGTGCAAAAAGAGCTGCTTCAATCTGGTGGGGATTCAGGTCTACACAGGCATCAAACAGAGCTCTTCCAAGACGGTCGACTCCTTTTCCACCTGTTCGTGTTAATTCGTGGGCAAAGTATTTAGCATGGAATTTTGTCATATTAATTCAATCAATTTAATTTCTATTATGTTAAACAGATAGAAAAATAAATAATGTTAAGGATTTTAAATTGCCCAGCAAATATACTGAGATAAAAAGTTAAAATCAAACAATCTTTGTTGATTTTTTGTTATTGATTTATGTTTTTAAAAGCCTAAAGAAGTGAGCAGTTTTGCTATGTTTAATATTTAGCTGCTGACCGAAACCCCTATTTAAAAATGCAAATTTTAGACGATTGTAGTAATTAAACTTGCAATTTTGCTTCCATTTTTTTGAACTGACATGGTTAGAGGTAAGGATTGTTATAGTATATGCTAGTAACAAAAATTGGTATTTTGGGGAAGGATACTTATAAGTCTGTTCAATCTTTTTGAATTTTACCAACGGCTGACCAACGAAAAGAGGGTGGTGGTTTTTGGTAAGTTGTTGAAATTTAAGGGTAAAGTTGGTGGAGGCGGCGGGAATTGAACCCGCGTCCGGGGAAGTTCCGCACAGGCGTCTACATACTTAGCCTGTAGATTTAATCTCGCAGCCAAAACCTTT
>JBNJGP010000147.1:0-4334 GCA_051747805.1 Candidatus Muiribacteriota bacterium | reverse complement strand
TTTAATTTTTCAAACCAGAATTATCTATAATTTTTATAAGAGTCTCTATCCAGTTTAAAAAGCATTTTATTTCTTCTTTTTGAAATTCTTTGTTAATATTCATTTTTAATTCTCTACCAGCGGGCTCAAATAATTTTGTATTTAAAGCTTCTTCATATAATTTCTTTATTTCATTTTCCGTAATATCTGTTTTAGTATTTATTCCCACATTATCGTACAACAAAGTCCTTACCGTCTGCTTATAAACTGATTCCGGGGGATAAAAATAACAAAGTGGAATATGGATTCCGTTTAAATTATAATTTAAAGAAAAACCCTTAGTTCCCCAATGTATTGGCAAATGGTAAGTCTTAGCAAACTCAAAAATTTCATTAAATACTTTACGTCCAAATATGTTAACAGATTTAATAAAATCCTTTTTATCGATTTTTGGCATAGACTCTGTAGATAACTTTGGTTGCTTTATAGAATTTTTTCCAACAATAATTTCTTGAGAAATCAAGCTTTTTTCATCATTTGTCTGAAAAAATGAAAATTCAACACAAGTTACTTTGATTCCTTTATTTAATAAATAATTACTGGTTTGTTTAATTTCAGGAGAAATTTTTTGTCCTACAATAACTATATGTTGTTCTTTGTTAAATGAAAAAGCCTCATCGTTTGACAATTGAAAATATTCTTTATGATATTCTGCTAATTTTAATGATTCATCATTTAAATATTTTTTTAAAATATTTTCCAACTGTTCAACACTAATTTTTTCAATAAATGAAGAATATTCTAATGCCTGTGCAATAGTATCTCTTGGGGTTCTATCTCTTTTTAATTCAATAACAACTACATTACCAAACTTATCTAATCCCAGTAAATCAATAAAACCACCTAAATTAGTATTTACCTGTCTTCCAATGATTAAAACCCGACTTTCTTCAATTATCCCATCTGGATTTTTTTCCAACCATTCTTCTAATAATTTTTCTTCATACTTCGATTTAAAACATTTATTTTTAAATTCATCGAAAGAACCATCTTTATCTACAGTAAAAATTCTCAACCTGCCCCCATTTAAATTATGTTAATAATAGATTAAAATCCCAATATGTTTGAATAAAATAAATTCTGCAATAATACTTAAATAATTAATCCCCCAAAAAAAAACAGGATCGAATAATATCAACCCTGTCTTTAATTTTTAACTTATAAAACTATTTTAATGAACGATATTCATTAATCATATCAATAACGTTTCCAAAAATTTCTCTATCTTCATCATTAAGCTCAAGAGAATCATCATTTTTCATCATTTCAAAAAGAGCTTCTTCCGCACGATTCTGTTTTATAATATTATGCTTTATATTAGTTTCCTGATTCAAATTTTCAATATTATAGGCAAGGTTTCTCAAGTTTTCTTTTCTCTTCTCAAAACTTGTGTGAAGTTTTTCTATTATCTCTATCATTAAATTCGCCCTAATATTATCAGAATTAATAGCTTCAAAACCAAAACTCAAATAAACAGCTTTATAATTATCTTTCTCTACAAATAGACCACCGTGACCATCTCTTTCAATAACACGATTATCCTTGCTTTCCCTGTTTGCCAGCGGAGAGCCTTTATAAACAAATATTGTAAGAGCAGGTTCTAATGCTTCAATTTCATCAGGCCATTTCTGATTATCAGCACCATCACCACCCTTAATATCAAAATTAAAATCAAAACCATTTATTCCATTCAAAGTATGAATACCTGTGTTGTCCTGAACATATTCTGCACAGAGAAAATCTCTGTAAAAAGAATCGCCTTTATGTTTATAACCAATATCCTGCCCAGAAACAAATAAATTACCACCGGCAACAAGGTAATTTTGCAAATCACGAATTTCAACCGAATCAATACCTGAAGTGCTAGGCGCAGGAACAACTACCACACCATTTATATATTTTTTAAGTAAAGTATATGGAATTTTACCATCTTCTGAATCATTATCCCACAAATCAAATTTAATCTGAGCATCATTTAATGCTTTAATATAATTCTTATACTCAGTTTTATTCATATCTTTTGTAATAAGAAGCACATCATTATTAACCTCAAAAGGATTTTTAATAATAATTTTTAAACTCTCAGTTGAATTAATATTGTCACCTTTAACTCTTAAAGTAAATTCAAGTTCCTGATTTTCATCAGCGAAACTTGAAATATTTGCATAAAGTCCTTCCACCGATATTTCAGATAAACTGTCAACACTAGAAATATTAACTGATGAATTACCAACCGATGCATCAAAACCATCATATTCAAGATGTGCTCTTAAATTTTCAGAAGCAGCATTCCCATCATTTTTTACTTTTAAATTAAAATTAACTCTTTCGCCAGGAGAAACTTTTCCATCACCATCTTCATCAGAATATACAACTTCTGAAATTGTAATAACTGGATAATTTGGATAATAGAGGTTTGATAAAAATTCATCCCATTTTGAAACTTTTGAAAACTTCAAAGCTGAATAGCTTTCCTTTTTACTGTCAAACTGATGTTTCGAAGGCAAATAAATTGAAATACCATTTGAATTATTAACAGATGAAGCAGTAAATTGACTATTAACAACAAATTCGTCAATAGCATCTAAAACATCCTCAGCAGCACTTTTTACTTTATAATCATCAACCATCTCAATAATAATTTCACAGAAATGACCTAAATCTTTATACTGGGAATAAGAATAACTTTGCGTTTTTCTAATAGCATCTTCATATTTTGAGTTAAAAGAAGGAGCTTTATCAATTAAAACCTGTGCTAATCCTTCAACTTTACTTGTAATTAAATCAACCTCATCTATATCAACAGCAGACTGATTAGTGGATTTCTGACCATAAGTTCCACCTGATGAATAAGCAGTTTTGTAAACATCAACCATAGAAGAAACTAAATTTCTGCCATCCATATATGGATTTTCTACAAGTGGTGGCAAAAACTTATGATAAGGCCAGCCATAAGCCGGTTCAGTTTCCTGAGCACCTATCTGATAATCAACATAACCTCTTGCCTCATAAGCCACCTCAATCATCTGCATCAAACAAGCATCATAACCTAAAACATCAATTTTTTTACCAGTATGTTCACTGAATCCTTTAGCAATAAGACTCAATTCAGGTGTTTTTATATGATTATGAGAAGTGTCATCATAACTTATACCGCGAGTTAAAATACAATCTCTTCTATCCTCCCAGCCAGCACCATGATTCCAAATAGCAATCAAATATTTTTTAGCAGGGTAATTATCAGCTCCCCATTTAAAAAAACCTAAAACATGTTCCCAGTCACCGGTATCCATTTCAGGCATTTCCATAACAACAGGAGATGTAATTTTAGAAGAATTATCTGACTCTTCAATATAATATCTTTTTGTTGGAACATTACCAAAAGCATCATATTCAACAACAATATTAACATCATCAGTTGAACCAACCTGTTCCATCTCTCGGATATCATCAGCACCATAACTGGATAAATTATTATCCCCGTTAATTAAAATCATCACAGTCCATTCTTTTACATCCTGTGAAAAAGAAACAGTTGAAAATAGAAATAAAAACAGAATAACTACCAATGCAAACTTTCTCATTTTTTAAACCCTCCATATTTTTTCTAAATCTGCTAAGCAACAACAAAAATTGTTTAACAAAAATTAATTTAACTTAATTATACTACTGAAAAAGATAATAATCAAATGTTTTTTTTATAAAATCTGAAAAGCTCAATAAGAATTTTTTCGTAATGTTTTTGTGATTTTGTTGTCACCCCACACTTACTTTAAAGAATTTTTTAAAAGCAATAATAGAATAAAGTATATAAATGCAAAAATGTTAAATAAAAATATAAAATTTAATTTAAATTGGAAATTTTACAAACCCTGTATTTGAAATTTAAAAACAACTCAAAAAAGCTCACTAATGCTTTAAAACACTTTGACTTTGTCAAAGCTCACTGTTGGCTTCGCCAACTTTACTATCAGCTTCAGCTGATTTTACTAGTTATTTTATTAAAATAACTTTAACAGGCAATTTATTTAATTGCCGCTTGATTCCTGATAGGTAGATTTTTTAATCATTCTCTGAATGATTGTTTTTGTGAATTTCTTTCACAAGTATTTCAGTAGTTTCTCTACTGAAAGTAATTTTCAGTTTTTTTGAAATTTTATTCAAACTGAAAAGTAATTGTTCTTTCAGATCAAGTCAATGCTTTAAAACACTTTGACTTTGTCAAAGCTCACTGTTGGCTTCGCCAACTTTACTATCAGCTTCAGCTGATTTTACTAGTTATTTTATTAAAATAA
>JBNJGP010000146.1:0-4349 GCA_051747805.1 Candidatus Muiribacteriota bacterium | reverse complement strand
ATTTTAGCTTTTTAAACATATATTGTCAAATTTTTATCAAAAATTATCAATAATGTTTAGAAACAGAACGGGGTCTGCGCCGAGCTCAAATTTAAGCTTGATTTTATTTCGTAATATATTTTAATCTCTTGCTCTAATCTGATTCTATCGGCTCCTATCGGCCTCTATCGTCTCACCTCTCACTTCTCACCTCTCACGGCTCTCATCTGCACCTTTTTGCTCTCATTGCTTTTTCACTTCTCACTTCTCACTGCTCTAATCGGCTTTCAGCTGTAATACTATAAGCATTAAAGATTTCCACATCTGCTACATCTTGTAAGTTTTGAAAACTCCCTTTTTTTATGAATTTTTCTAATTAATTTTATTTTTTCTCCATTCCATAATTCTTTAAAATTTGCGTCTTTAATATTACCAATACTAAGCTGAAGGTTAGAATCCATACAACAGGTTGTCATCTGCCCGTTCCAGTTAAAGGTGGGAGTTTCAAAAGGAGCTCTGCACGGCGGTCTATTTACATCATTATAATCAAATACACTATCTGTTTTAATTATTCTGGGTTTATTTTCAAGATTAAGATAGTTTATACAAAAATCTTTATGCATTTTTTCATAATATTCCTGATTATATGCTCCTAGTCTTTTGAAAAAAATATGATTGTTTTTTTCAGAGTAGATTTTTGTTTCATCAAAATGACAAGTGTTTATATTAAATCTTTTTTTAATAAAATCAGCAGAATTACTCAGAGATTTAAAATTTTCCTCCATTATAATAAATTGAATAGAAAATATTGTATCTGATAAAAAATCAAACACGGTTTCCAGATTTTTATAAACCTTTTCATAAATATCCCTGCCTTTTACTTTTTTATATATATCAGTTTCAGTTGAATCCAGGGAAACTACAATCTGAGTTTCGGGTTTTAAACTCTTTATTAATCTCATTATATTTAAATCTATATTTGTAAGATTAGTTGTAAAAACTATTCTTTGAAAATGTTCATATTCTTTAAGAATTTGAAGTATTTTTTCAAACTGTGGATGAATAAAACTCTCGCCTAACCACTGCATTTTTAAAAGTTTAAAATCATATAAAGAACTTTCACTTAAAATTTTTTTGAAAATTTCTGGACAAATAAAACCTTTATTTCCTTTATGAAGAAGTGGAGTTTTTATGTGTGGTGAGCCGTATAAGCCTTTATGTGCAGTTTGCATACACATAATGCACTCCATATTACACATATCAGTTATACCAATTTGTAATTCCATTTAATTTAAATCCTCTTCTGCATAAGATTTCTGTTTTATCAACCGGGATTTTTCCAGATATTCTTTATTTTCAGTTAATTGATATAATCTTATAAAGGCTGTTTTCAAGGCTATTTTATTGTAATTATCTTCTGCACTTAAATTGTCAATATTTTCAACTATATACTTAAACCATTCTTTTGATTCTTTCTTATTATTTATCTGAAAATGAAGTTCTGCAAGCTGCAGATAATAATTAGTCTTCGGGGTGTGAAATATATATTTTTCTAAAAATTCTACCGCCTTTTCAGGTTTATCTCTCTGAAGGTAAATTTTAACAATCTGATCATATGGCAGATAAAAGCCTCTGGACATTAACAAACTTTTTTCAAAGCTTTCAACGGCTTTTTTATACTGCCCTGTTTTTTCATAAGCCTGTCCAGATGAAAACCAGTATCTATGGCTATTTGTAACGTTTTGAAGGCGTTTTTTCATAAATAGAACTCTGTCAGCATTACCGTTTACTGCATGCAGGTTCATTAATTTTAAATTAGGCTCTGCATCATAAAAAGAGCTGCGAACAGCCAGGGCAAGCGTACTTCGTATTTTTTCAAAATTATGAGGCTGATTTATTATTAAATCATCTGCCTCATGAGTATAATAAACAGCTATTAAAGGAGTAAAGACAAAACGTAATAAAGCTAGAATTAAAATAATTATTGATAAACCATAAATTATTTTTTTCCTCCTGAATTTCAGGTTAAGTTCATAAAGGTTTTTATTTTTATAATTTAATAAATCTAATGCAAAAATAAAAATTAAAAACGTATGAGTGTACAATCGCAAAGGAAAATCAACAAGCATTATTATAGATAGAACCAATAAAAAATAAGAATGATAACTCGAAAATAAAGGAAGACTTTTTTTCCATAATGCATAAAATAAAAAAAGGAAAAATAAAAAAACAAGAATTCCTCCTTCAGTTAAAACCTGAAGGTAATCATTATGATTATGAGAAATATTCTGATGATTTTTATAAAAAAATTCATTATCCGGGTTATTTTTAAGCAAACTATACTGATAATCATGGGCAACTAGCGGAAAACTACCAAAACCACATCCTGTTATTAAATTAGGTAAATCAGATAAAATATTCATGGATATAATAGATAAGTATGCTCTGTAATAAACTGAAGATATTCTTTTCACATTGGGATTATAAACAAGATAAAGTATAAATACTAATAAAAAAACAAAAACAAAGAGGACGAAAATAGTTTTTTTTCTTTTTTTACTTTTCATTATTACATTAACAGTATAACAGAATAACAATATAAAAAGAGCTATAAAAGCAGCACGTGAACCTGAAAAATATATAAAAATCATATAAAAGAGAGCGGTTATTTTATTAAAAATAGTCGGCGGCATCAAAATATAAAAAGTCAGAATTAAACAAAGATATGTTGCAAACCAGTTCTGATTTCCAAAAGTAGATATTAAATTTGAAGAGCCAAAGTTGCTGCCGGTTATTATAAATGCAATTATTGAAAATAAAACTGGCAGAATTCCAGAATAATATAAGGCTTTAAAAATTTTTTGCCTGTTTATCTGAAATCCTGAAATATTCGCAAGAAAAAAAGCGCTTATCCCAACAAGAAAATAAGAATAACTGGTTAATGAATGAATTTTATAATGTGAGAAAAAAATGAAAATTCCAAATGAAAATGTAAAATATAACAATAATAACAAATCATTTAAGGAGCTTATATTGATTTTATTATTATTCAGAATTTTTTTTATGCAAAAAAATGAAAAAATAATATAAAAAAAAGTTACGGCAAGAAGTTTAGACTGATTTGCCCCAAGATACTGGGAAGGAAGGAAAAATACTGGTATAAAATAAATGAAAAAAATTAAAAATTTAGTTAACAGCAAGGTCCATACCTAGTTCTTCTAAATTATTTCTAACTTTTTCTTCTAAATCAACTAAAACTAAATCTCTTATACCCTCTCCTATATCCAGGGCTTTTCTGTAATATTTAAAAGCATTTTCAGCATCTTCAAGGTGATAGTAGGCGTCTCCGATTTTAACAGCAGCATAAAACTTATCATCCATAAGTTTTGTTTCTTCAAATATTTTCAAGGCAAATTTTATAACATTTTCCCAGTCTTCCCCACGTTCATATATTCTAACTCTTTCATAATTTTTATCAATTTCTTCATACAGACTTTTATATGCAGGCATTTCCTTAATTTCTTCATAAAAATCTAAAACTCTTCTTTTAGTATATTCTGAAATATTTTGATCAAGCACAAAATTTGAGGCAAGTCTAATTTCTCTGAAACACTCAAGTAAATCTTCTTTTTCCCTTGTGGCATCATAATAATCTTTTAAAAGCTTTGCTTTATAGAACCTTACTGTAATAGAAAATTCAAGATCTTCTAAATCCCCCTCTGAGCCTCTTCCCATTAAAGCACTTTCAAAATGCCCTTTTGCTTTTCTATATTCTTGTCGGGCGTACGCAATCCTTCCCATGTGAAAATGTATTTGAGAGGGGTCTCCTGTTATTTTATTAATAAGCTCCTGTGCCCTGTCAAATCGTCCTTTAACCCCTTCCTCATGAGCATAATTCAGAACAAGTGAATAATACTCCTGTTCAATATTTTTCATAAAATCTTCTTCCCCAGAAAACTCTGATTCGAAATCCTTAGAAAGAATTTTTTGATAAATTTCCATCGCCTCTTCATATTTTGAATTTTTCTCAAGAGCAACAGCAAGAAAAAAGTATTTTTCAGGTTTTTTTTCACCATCAACCTTTTTCAGAATTTTTTCTGCCTGAGTATAATCTCCAGCTCTAAAATATTTTTTTGCCACTTCAAATTCTTTGTTTTCTCTTCCTCTACAACCCATAACTAGGGTTAATAATATAATCATTAAAAAAAGTAAATATATTTTTTTCATAAAAGTTCCTTTAATTATTTTATTTGAGTTTAGCAAATTTTTTTAAAAGACTTTTGTGGTCAGGCCTACATAAAAGTAAAAAGCTTTCAGCTTAGTAAAATCACCTAAAAGTGATAGTAAAGTTATCTAACGATAACAGTAAA
>JBNJGP010000145.1:0-4363 GCA_051747805.1 Candidatus Muiribacteriota bacterium | reverse complement strand
GAGCGTAGCGAACTCTCTACGGACAATTTACTGTCCTCTCACAGAGGCTCGGCACAGACCCCCGTGAAATCAAGTTTTTTAAGTGTCTACAGGTTAAAAATTCTAATTTTTGCTAAACTCAAGTTATTATATAAATTTATGTAAACTTCTGTAATCAGTTTTTCCTGTTCCCAGCACCGGTATTTCATCTACTTTTTTAACTTTTCTTATATTACATAAACCAGAAAAGCCTTTTTGATTAAGAATTTCATTTGCCTCTTCTCTTGTAATATTTTCAGTGGAAAAAAGCACTATTTCTGGTGACTCATCCCCGCCAAAAGCTTCTACTGCATAGGCAGGACCGCTATCTTTATCATCATCTGACGGCAGCTCTCGAATTAGAACTTCTTCAATAGCCGGTAGCGAAATCATCTCTCCACCAAGTTTAACAAACCTCTTTAACCTGCCTTTAAAAAAGAAACATTCAGTATCAGGGTCAAGAACAACAAGATCTCCTGTTTTATAATAATACTCTCCATCCATTTTAACAAACGGAGACTTACCTTTGAACTTTAAATATCCATCAAAAACACTGTCACCTTTTAAGTATAACATTCCTTTCGTTCCAGGTTTAACCTCCTCTGAAGTTTCAACATCAAGTATTTTATATTCAAGTGAAGGCATTAATTTTCCAATTGAATAACGAACTGGATTTTCGGGTCTGTTAACAGAAACAACAGGCGAACATTCGGTAATACCATATCCTTCCAAGATTACACTCTGAGAACATTTTTCTTCTATAAGACTGTAAATTTTTTCAGAACATTTTTCAGCTCCAGTTACGGAAAATTTCAACGTTTTTAAGCTTTCAGGAGAAACACCTTTAAGAATCCCACCCAAAAATGTGGGAGTTCCAATTAAAACGTCTACTTTATAAAGCTCGATCATTTTTGCAAGAGTTCCTCCTTCTGTAGGATTAGGATGATAAACGGCCCTGACACCGGAAAGAAGCGGCATCATCATGGTTGCGGTTAAGCCAAAGGAATGAAACGGCGGCAAAAATCCAAGAAGCGAATAAGAGCTTCTTAAAATATCTAAAGATATAATATCGTTGATATTTGTTAAAATATTTTTATGCGAAAGAGGAACTGCTTTAGGCATACTTTCTGAACCGCTTGTAAATAAAACCACAGCACAGTCATCAATTTTTTCTTTTCTAAGCTGTCTCCAGCAAAAACATGCACGTAATTTTGACTTAATTTTCAGAAACAGACCTGCCCTGGAGACAAAATCCTCAAGAAACTGAAATTTTTGCTCATGTCCATCAAATTCCACTCCCTGTTCTTTCAGTTTTTCAATTAATTTTTTTGATGTTAATATTTTTTCAACGTTTAAAATATTTACAGTATGGTCAAAATTTCTTCTGCCCACCGTCCAGTTTATCATTACCGGTATTTTACCGCTGAAAATAACAGACATATAACAAACTATTGCTCCTACAGAAGCAGGAAGCATAATTCCAACATAATTATGACTTAATTTTTTAATGAATTTTTTAAGTACTAAAATGCCGGTTATTAAATCATTGTATGATTTCACCCCAGAGTTCTGATCGGCTGAAATAATTTTTTTAGGATTTCTTGCCGCTATATCTAAAAAGGCTTCTGCCAGGTTTTCTTTTTCAATATTTTTTACTTCTTCGGTATTATTTTCTCCATAAAACCAGCTCTTTGGAATATCTTCAAGATTTTTTACCTCATTTGCAATAATTTGCCCACCAGCAACTCCCATAATATCTTTAACTTTTTCAAAAATATCGGGATTTGAAACATGGAACCCGAATTCTTTTTCAACCCATACGGCTAGTTCAAGTTTTGATAAAGAGTCCATGCCAAGCTCATCTGAAAGTTTTTTTTCAGGATTGACGTTGCTTTTACCAGTTAAGTCCATTATTTTTTCAGAAACAATTTTCTTAACAGAATCAGGCACAGCCTCAAGGTCAACTTCATGTTTTACAAATTCAGGTTCAGGAAGGTTTCTAACCCCGCCTCTTTCAAAAAAATAATATGGAACATACGTGTTTTTATCCGCAGAAGCATTATAAAAATTTTCAAGATACTTATTTATATCTTTTTTATCTTTGTCATAAGGAAAATCATCAGGCCGGCTAAGTGTTATTGTAACCTTTCTTTTTGGAATAAAAACAAGCAAGTTAAAAACTAGAACTTTCAGAGCTTTTTTTAAAACAGGATATACTTTTGGATATTCACCACTTGCTCTTGAAAGAGAACTTCCCCATAATCCGGTTGTTTTTACCAGAATAATCTCTGCTTCCCGGGACGATTCCAGCACCTTTTTAACGCCGCTGTTACCACCAATTTCTTCAAACCGATTTTTTTGTATATGTCCCGAAGGGTATAATAATATATTTTCACCTTTATCAATCAAAGAGCCACATTTTTCCAAGGCCTGCTCAATATTATATGAAGTTTTCTTTCCGCCTTTTGTAGCATCAGAAACTGTAATTACTCTGAATAATTTAGCAAACCATTTAATAACAGGTCTTTTCACCTGATTTTCATCTGCAAGTGACCTTAATTTAAAATACGGGTATAAAAAAGAAGAAATAATAATTGGGTCAATAAGCCCGGGATGATTGGGGAGAATAAGAAAACCAGCTTTATTTTTATAATCAATTTTATTGAGACCTTTTATTTTAACTCTATATCTAAACAATAAAATTATCTGGGCAATATAACAAATAATATTTTTAATCATAGTCCCCCCCACTTTTATTTAAATCTTAATTCCTTTTAGAGATTGCATCTTTATAATCTTTAATTCCGGGAGCTGTTATTAAGCAATCCCCTGAAACTTCAGAAACACTTTCAATATCTTTTAAGCCATTACCTGTAATAACTGCGATTGCCCTTTTACCGGCAAGCCTGCCCTCGTTTTTAAACTTTTTAAAGCCCGCAAATGCACACGCTCCGGCCGGTTCAGCAAAAACACCGGTTTGTGAAGAAAGCTCTTTTGAGCATTTTAATATAAATTCATCATCAACTACTACAGCATCGCCATTATATTTCATAAGATAATCAACAGCCATAATACTGTTCCGGGGCACTCCAACGTTTATACTATCTGCAACAGTTGATGCTTCCGGTTGATTTATAATTTTTCCGTCATTAAAAAAGGCATTTGAAATAACAGAACTTCCTTTAGCCTGACAACAAACTATTACAGGCATTTTATCAATTAATCCAAAACTAATCAGGTCCTCAAAACCTTTAAAAATGCCTGAAATAATTACCCCATCGCCTGTTGGCACAAAAATATAATCTGGAATATTTTTTCCAAAATAATCATACATTTCAAAAGCTGAAGTTTTTTTACCCTCGATAGTAAAAGGGTTGAACCCTGTATTACGGTTGAAGTAACCAAATTCTTCTGACATTTCAAGGCTTAAATCAAAAGCGTCATCATAACTGCCCTTTACCTTGACTACATCTGCCCCAAACATCTGCATCTGTATTATTTTTGCACGAGGCGCCTTTTCGGGAACACATAGAATACAATTTAATTTTTTTATTGAGGCAGAAATACATGCCATTGACGAGGCCGCATTTCCTGTAGAGGCGGCAACTATTGTATGTTTTTGATAATCAAGGGCTTTTGCGGCCACTAAAATACTCGCCCTGTCTTTATATGAACAGCTGGGATTTCTAGTATCATCAAATAAAAAAACTTCATTTTCAGGATACTCATATATTTGAGAATCTCCAACAGAAAGTTTTGATATATGAAGCGGATTTTGAACGGGAAGTAGCGGAAGATATTTATAAAAATCTCTTTTTTTATTTCTGTTTTCAAAAATTTTTTTAACTTTTTCTTTTTCTGTTTCAATTATTACTTTTAATACTCCTCTTGTTTTATCGCCTTTTTTCTGTTTTTTTGCACATTCGGGGCAAACATATATGAAGGGGGATGATGGGTATTTGTTTTTGCATTCAACACATTCAAAGTGAAAGTTCATTATTTCTCCTTGTATTTTTTTATAATCTGAGTTTATTAGACTTTTCATATTTTTGATAAACTCAATACAATAATATAATTAATAAAGAGATAAAAATCAAATTTAGACTTATTGATTCAGCAATTCTCAGCAAAGATTTTTTTATGATTTTGTTGTGATTTTGTTTCGTAATAAATTTTAACCTCTTGCTCTAATCTGTTTCTCACGGCTTAAAATTGTATTACTTCAAAAATAACAAAAAACCGCTTTTAAGAGCAGTTATTGTCCCACACTTACTTTAAAGAATTATATAAAAACGAACTTTTAAATGAGTTTACTTTAAAGTAAGTTTGGGACAAGTAAATTTTT
>JBNJGP010000144.1:0-4368 GCA_051747805.1 Candidatus Muiribacteriota bacterium | reverse complement strand
TTAAACAGGTTTTTATTTTTATGAAAATTACACAACTGGGAAAATACTATTATCCATTTAAAGGCGGAATTGAAAACCATTTAAAAAATCTGACTGAAATGCTTGTAGAAGAAAATCATGAGGTGAAAGTTATTGTTTTTAATTCCGGAATTTTTTCATCTAAAGTAAAAAAAGATAATTTTTCAATTGTTCGGTGTGGGAAATTTTTCGAACTATTCTCTACTCCTTTTTCTCTGCGTATGTTGTGGGAACTTTTATTTGATAAATCTGAAATAATCCATCTTCATGCACCAAATCCATCTGCCCATATTTATTTATCTATTGCCTTAAAATTTAAAATTAAAAAACCAAAAATTGTAATTACACATCATTCAGATATTGTTAGCCAGAAATTTTTATATAAAATATATAAACCGATGCTTCAAAAATTATACGCTAAAGCTGATGCTATAATTGTTGCAACAGAATATCATATTAAATATTCAGATATACTCAAGAAATACGAAAATAAAGTTAAAGTTATCCCCTATGGAATTAATATAGAGGAATTTGGAATTAATTCTGAAATAAAAAAAAGAGTCCGGAAAGTAAAAAAAAGCGTTCATAACAAAAAAATAGTGCTGTTTACTGGCAGGCTTGTTTATTATAAAGGTGTTAGCAATCTCATTGATGCTTTTAAACAACCCGAACTTAACGAAGCTGTACTTATAGTTATAGGAACTGGTCCATATTATTCTACTTTAAAAGCTCAGGGAATGGAAAACGAAAATATAATATTTATTCCAGAAGCTGATGATATGCAGCTTAAAACTTTTTTGCATGCCTGCAGTGTTTTTGTGCTTCCATCAACAGAAAAAGCCGAAGCATTTGGTATAGTTCAGCTTGAAGCAATGGCCTGTCACAAGCCAGTTATTTCAACAAATCTTGACTCCGGTGCTAAATCGATTAATATTAATAACGAAACCGGTTATATTGTCGAACCGGGAAATCCCACGGAATTAAAAGAAGCTGTTTTAAAAATTTTAAATAATGCTGAAAAATCACAAAAAATGGGTGAAAACGCTTATGAACATGTTAAAAACAAGTATTCATCCAGAAAATGTATGCTAAAAATTATGCAGTTTTATAAGGAGTTATAACTTTGAAAACTTATTTAACGGCAATTATTTTAGGTTTTATTATTTCTGACTTATTTTCAAGAACAGGTTACTTTTTTGCCAAAAAATTTAATTTATTAACATATCCAGATGAAACCACCGTTTTTCCAAAACCTGTTCTGAATAATTATACTTACTTAATTACAAGCACGGCAGTTTTAATTGGATTTTTTTCCTCTATATTTTTCAGCCCTGCCTTCAGCCAGGATTTTTTCAATAATACAGCCCTTATTTATTCTATATTTGCAGTAATGATTATTTCTACAATGCTTTTTATAATATCTGAAAAACGAATTCTGTTAAGCATTTATCTTGCCTTATTCAATACAGCCATGGCTTATTATAATGATATTTTATATGCTTTTGGAGAAAATATTTACATTAATTTATTTATTACATTTGTATGGTTTATGTTTTTTACAATTATTTTCTGGACAGACGATGAAAATATTAATACAAATTTTCTTGTTTACGGAATAATGTCTTTTACTTTGTTTGTTATTTCTTTTTACCTTGGGCAGAGATTATCTGCAAATATATTTTTGTTAACAGCAATATCAATTTTTTCAATCTACCGATTTTCTACATATCCACCAAAAATACTGCCGGATAAATTATTTACAATGTGGTTTTCTTCTTTTGTGGCATATATGGCATTAGTTAATAATTTAAAATTAACCGCCTGTGCAATTTTACTGTTTTTTCCATTAATGAATTTTATACAAAATTTTCATAAACAGGGAACTTTTAATCTTAAAATGTTAAAAAATGGAATTCCTGAAAAAAAACTTAACTTATACGCAGTTTTAATACAGCTATTTGCAGGTTTATCTGCATTTATAATTATTTTTATAAAAAATGATATTATATCTTTTTTAATGAGTGTAATGTTTTTTATAAGTTTATATCTAGTGATTTTAAAAAAGACAAATAAAAATGACTCTTAAAAATAATTTAAATCAAACCTTTATTTTCGCTTTTGTTTTATTTTACCTTATATTTATTTCATTTGTTATTGTTAATTTTGATTATGAAATTGTTTTTTTTATATTAATTTTTACAGCCGGCACTTTTTTACTTTTATACGAACCCTTATATGCTTTAATCGGCGTTTTTTTCTGTGCAAATATTTTTAATCCTTCATTAAGACTTGGATTTATAAATATATATGCTTCAAATGCTCTTTTAATTGCTTCTTTCATTTTTTTAATATTAAATAGAATTACCGGAAGAGGAAAAAATTTTTTTCACACAAATGCAGAACTGCCAGTTTTTTTATTTTTTATAATAGCTTTATCCACTATCAGACCAGATACAATAACAGAACAAACTAAAAGAATATTAGCCTATGGAGTTTTTTTTCTATCCTATATAGTAAGTGTGAATATGCTTAAAGATAAAAAAACATTAATAAAATTTCTTGAAATTATCTTCCATATTTCTTTTATTGGCTCTGTATATGTTTTATATACGTTTATATTCAGTCCTTTCCTGGGGGCTGCTCTACGTGGATACGGCGCTTTTATAAACCCTAATGCATATGGAGTTTATATGCTTTGTTTTTTACCTTTATTTATTTATTTTGCATTTAAAAAAAATATTATTATTTATAAATTTCAAAGCTTAATCATGGTCTTTGGATTTGTTTCAACAATTTCAAGATCAGCAATTTTTTCACTGGCGGTTTCCTTTGTATTTATTAACGTTTTTTTTAAAAGAAATTACTGGTATTTTTTATTTTCTTTCCTGCTTTTTTTAACAATAATTTTTTATCCTCCGGTTTTTGAAAGAGTACAAGACATTGCAACTTTTACCGATCAATCGCTACTTGCCAGAATCACTCTATGGAAAGATGCCATAAATCAATTTAAAACCTCACCCCTGGCAGGGATTGGAGCAGGAAACTTTATTGGGTCGGCTCTTCCCTATGATTCAAGACCATTTAACGGAGCCTTTAATCAATTTTTTACAATTCTTGCTGAAATGGGGGTTATCGGATTTTTTGTTTATTTATGGTTTACTGTTATTGTAATCTTTTACATGATAAAAGGATACTTTGCTATAAAAAGTCGATTTTATGCAAATTTAATCCTTGCAATACTATGCTCTACCATAGCTTTTCAATCCTTAAGTTTTGCAGAAGACCCATTAATGGCAATAATGGCCAACTGGGCCTATGGTATAATAATCGGTATATTCTATGCAATATGGAGGTTTGAGCTATATGAAAGTGATGATAATATCTCACACATCCGTAGTTGAAGAATTTAGAAAACGTTTTTATTTTTTAAAAAAACTCTACCCCGAATTAGAATTAAAAGTAATCGTCCCAGATGTATGGGAAGAATTCGGAAAATGGATAAAAGTTAAAAAAACTGATATTGATAAAGATTATGATTTAACAATTTTAAAGCCAATCTGTTTTTTTAAAACTAAACCCCTTATGAATACAACATATTTTTTTCCGGGATTATATAGAGAAATTAAAAAATTCAAACCTGATATTATTGATATTATAGAAGAACCATATAGTTTTATTACAATATATACAATTTTATGCAAAAAAATTGTACGTTCTAAAGCAAAAGTTAGTTTTTTTTCTGCTCAGAATTTATTAAAAAAATATCCCTTTCCTTTTTCATATTTTCAAAAGCTGGTTTTTAAATATTCAGATTTTGCTTTCCCGGTTTCACAAGAAGTTGCAGAGGTTTTAAAAAAACATGGATACAAAAAAAATTATTGTGTATTACCTCTTGGAACTGATATTGATAAATTTAAAGCTGAACGAAATTACCAATCTGCTCCAGAAAAAATCAAGGTTGGTTTTGCTGGACGCTTTGAAAAAGTTAAAGGAATTCATATTCTACTTAAAGCAATTAAAATGAAAGAATTTAGAAATGTTGAATTTTTGCTTGCAGGAAAAGGTAGTTTAGAAGAAGAAATAACTAAAGAAACCAAAAACTATTCAAATATTAAAATCATAAATAATTTATCTCATGAAAAAATGCCTGATTTTTATAAAAACATTGATATATTGATTGTCCCATCATTAACAGCAAAAAACTGGAAAGAGCAATTTGGAAGAGTTGTTGTTGAAGGCATGGCAGCTGGATGTATTGTAATAACTTCTGATTCAGGTGAGCCAAAAAACCTGTTAAATGATAATAGATTTGTTTACACAGAAAACTCTCATCATGACTTAACAGAAAAG
>JBNJGP010000143.1:0-4406 GCA_051747805.1 Candidatus Muiribacteriota bacterium | reverse complement strand
ATTTCCAGATATTGAAAATCATCCTCACAAAACTGAGACTTTATCCATATTGAAATATTTTTGTTAAAGCAGACAAACAGAGTTTTTTTATTTTTTTTATAGCTCTTCTGGCAAATTCAACTGCAAGTAGAGTTTTTCCGGTTCCTGCCGGGCCATTAAAAACAACCCTTGGGTTCATCTGCATAGCATCCAGGGCGTTATACTGTTCTTCTGTATATTTTTTTATATCCGCAAAGAGCCTCTTTCTTCTGGATACAGGAGATTCATAATACTCAAATTTTGGCCTAAATACATTTTTAATATTTTCTGAATGTTTTTTATCAGGTATTTCTTCTTTATCGTTAAACCATTTACAATTATTTTTTGATTTAAGAAGAGATCTGGCATTATCAATAACACCATTAAGTAATCTGGAAATAGTGTTGGCTTTCAGCTTTCCCGAATCAACTATCTGCCAGTTATGCCATTCAGGGGAAGTTTCATAAAAACTAATATATGGAAAAATCACTACGGACCAGAAAACAATATTTTTTAAGTCAGGACTTGCTTTGACAAGATAACTTCTTAAACTATGCATATTATCTGCAGCCTGTTTAAAAGGGCCCCTTGTATCTCCAATTGGGTTTGTCCCGTAATACCAGCAACCATCTGAAACTTTTAATGATTTACACCCTTTCAACTCAATACACAAAACACCTTTACCTGGGATAATAACAACAAAATCACATTCACCGGTAACCTGTGATCGATGCCCTTTTATGTCAAGAGAATGCAAAACAATCCAGTCTTTGGTATCAGGGTCATTTTCCAGTTTCAAAGCGATCTCTCTTTCACCCTCATAAACAATACTATCTGTTACTGCAGGTATCATTTTTGCCATAATCAAATCTCATCTTTGGTAAAAATTCTATTCACTTTGTTTTGAGGAATCTTTTCTGGATTTTTTTCTATAGAATCGATTCTTAATGCTGATATTTGACCTGACAGGCCATCGACCTTAAAATTAACACGACCTTCAATATCAATCACAACATGAATATCTTGAGAAAAACCTACTTGCTTTCTTAAAAGCCTGCTTATATTTTTTCCAGCCTGTTTATGCGCTGAGTCAATTTTTCTGGCATTTTCAAAGTAAATTTCTGACTTTTTTTCAAAGCCAATAAACTTCATAATAGCATAAAAATCTTCCTTCTTCTGAGGCTTAATATTGTTAAAATCTAACCAGTTTCTGACATGAGATGCATTAACATTTACGCCCCCCAACAAATTAAGTTCACTAGCAATTTCATTAAAGCCTGAATAATCATAATGTCTTTTAATAAAAGCAGATTTCCATTCTTTTTGTGTAGATCTGATACTTTCAGCATTTTCTTTCAATAACAAATCAGCTACAGATTCGATTGAATCATCACTTCCTTCTGTTCTAAGTATAATAATATCTTCTGGCTCCAAATCTTTATTGAATTTCTTATTAAGTCCATTTTTAAAATCTGTTTTTACAACCATGACCGATCCGTTCACAGGTAAAAATACAAAAGATTCATCCTGAAACATAGCAAGGTGTGCATCTACTTCATCTTCATTAATATTCATTTTCCTGTCATAGGCAAATTTTTCTTTAATATCTTCAAATGGGCTGTAAATTATCTCTTCCAAATCCTCTTTCCACTCACCGATATCACTATCACCTGAATAAATTTTTTTTCTTTCTTTAATTGTCTCTTTTCTTAAATTTAAATAAATTAGACCTTCATCGGGATTTAATATTTGTTTAGGTTCAAACCTATAATTAAAAAAGCTATAACTATGAAAAAACAAGTTCTGTGATCTCGGAGCTCTCCATATATACTCGTAATCATTAAATCGCTTTAATGAATAATAGCTTATTGAGCTACAAAAATATATTTGCTCAAAATAAACTGGTTTCTTTAAATCCAAGGGATATATTATTTTTAGGTCCGAGTCCTTAAATAAATTCTCTTGTAATATAAAATCTTTTACTTTTTTTATATAGTTTCTGGAAGTAAGGCATAGAGCTTTTGTGCTTGTTGTATTTTCTAAAATCCTCTCTTTAAGATATTCAAAAAGATTATTTTCCAAGTTCCTACAGTCCTTTATTTTATTTATTATTTTATCTACACTCTCTTTGTGATCGGGAAAAAAATCCGAACATCCAGATGATAATTGATTTAATTTTTCAATCTTTTCGTTATCAATTATAAAATAATAAGGTAAAGGAAGGGTTAAAAGTTCAAACCTTATTTTTTTTAAATAAGTACTTAACTTTACCCAGAAAGAAAACTCACTTATTTGAAGGGTCTCATAAAGTAAAGTTGATATAGATTTACACAATTGTTTTAATTTAAAATTTTCAAACTCCAACAAATATATATTAATATCTGACTTGTATAATTTATTTATGTCATTAAGGTCAGGTATCGTCATAATATTTACACTTTAAAAGATAATACTTCTATGCTTGCAGGAGGGGCAGAAAAATTATTTTTATCTCCTTCTTTATCAATCGAGTCTTCAAACATATCCCCTACTATATCAATAGCATCTGAAAGCTGAGTTTCTGTAAAATCAAGGAACACTACTTGC
The DNA here is from genome assembly GCA_051747805.1 of Candidatus Muiribacteriota bacterium. GTDB lineage: Bacteria > Muiribacteriota > Muiribacteriia > Muiribacteriales > Muiribacteriaceae > JBNJGP01. The sequence goes on along the minus strand of JBNJGP010000143.1, from coordinate 1,802 downwards.
TTTTTGGACTTATTTTTGTTTATATTTTTTATAAATGATATTGAACCATCATAAATTGCTATTTCACTATTAAAAAAATCTGAAGAATTATTTTTTATTTCCCATCTTCCAAATTGATCATGATAATTTTTAAATCTTAAAATATTATCAAAACTAAACTTTATATTTTCGTTATTCTCTTTTAAGTAATTCAATTTTAATTTTTCTACTTGCTTCTTTAGCGAAGACTTATTTCCATAAATTAAAAATTTCTTGTTTTCAGCACTAAAAAAATGAAATATTTCATTAATATTTTTACGATAATATTCTTCTAAAATTCTTTTAGCCTCTTCTTTTTTACCTATCTGATTTTCAGGTATCCCGGAATCAGTATAGTCTGGTTTAAAAAGAGACAAAATATTATTCTCAAATAATATTTTGGTGTATTTATTTCTTCCAGGCACTTCAACCTTTAGCCCTTCTTCTGAACTGCCTTTATATATACATTTTTTCCATTTTTCACCCTCCAATAAAAGCATTTGTTGGTTAATCCAGCTCTCTTTCATCTTTAAAAAATACTTTTTCTTGTCAATTGAATGGGTTTTAATTATTCTTCTAATATATTCTGTTTCATAACCAAGCATAAAAAAAAGCGAGGCATAATATAAAGAAGGTACCAAAAAACAAGTTATTATCTTCTCCGTACTTCCAGTTTGGATTTTTGCGTAATCTACACCAGTGTTATAAAACCATGAAGCCCAACCAGGTAATGGCAAATATTTATCATTATCATAAATATTTTTTATAAAAATATTTAATTTAGTATGTTTTTGTTTATTTTTATTAAATATTTTTTTTAGAATTTGAATATAATATTTCTGTGGTAAAATTGATAAAATTGACGGGTATTCCAATCTAATTTCATTATCATAAAACAAAACTACAAATATAGTCTTCAAATATCTGCTTATATTACTATCTGAGTTACAATTTTTTAAGTCTTTATACATTTTTAAAATATAACTCTTGTCATCTTTTGAATAATATTTAATTTTATCATCAGTAAACTCTTTATCAAAACTTTTTAAATCAAATTGTAAATATTCTTTTGTTTTGAAACTCTTTTTTACTTTTGACTTTAATTTTTTTTTTTCATCAAAAGACAATAAATCAATTAAATTAACAGAAAAAAATGTCCCACCAATATGATCTATGCAGGTGTTAATTAACTCCTCAGTATCAAATAACTTGTTTGCATTATCGAAAAACAGCAATACAAACATACCCTTCATGCAGAACTTCTTGTTTAAACGGTATTTTTTTTCTGTTAATTCCCAGTATGAGTAAATATATTTGATCAAACAAAGAATTTTAAACAAAAATTCTTTGTCTTCAATATAACCTTTTTCAAGTATCTTCACAGAACAGTTATCAATGAATGGGATATCACCTACACCATTAGATACAGTTTTTTCATATAATGAAAAGTTATTTTCTGACTCAATAAATTGGTTAAGCTCTGCATAATTCATATAACAACCGATTAAAAGATAAGTTCATATTTGTCAACTATGTTCTCTAGCACCTATATAGTACAGTAACAATTTGCTCGCTGTTATGCTAAAAAAAGCAACCACAAAACAATGGAAATAAAAGATTCATACCCCACTTACAGCAAAGAGTTTCATGAGCAGGTTTTAAAAGAATGTTTCGAAACATTAATCATTTATAATTTTTCAAACTATTTTCAATTTTATCAACAACAATTTTTCTTAAAAAATCAGGAGACTCAACTACAACACTTTGTCCATGTCTTAAGATCT
>JBNJGP010000142.1:0-4448 GCA_051747805.1 Candidatus Muiribacteriota bacterium | reverse complement strand
TTTTGTCAGTTCAAACATAGAAATAATCTCTGCTTTAGAAGCTTCAAAATAGCTGGCAAAGTGGCGCTTTGGAATTACCAGCATGTGCCCTTCATTAACTGGAAATTTATCGTATACAGCAAATGCCAGCTCATTTTCTACTATATAATCTTTTTCTGGATATTCACAAAATAAACAGTTCATTTTACTCAAGTGCCTCCTCAAATGTTTCTTAATTATAATTATTCTTCTAAAAAAAATCTATTCCTTTTTTGATTATTAATATTCCAATATTTTAAGTCAGGCTATTAATCTGAGATTATATACAAAATTATTTGAATATAACATTGACAAAAGATTAAGAATAATATATTATACTTTATAGAAATAGTGATGATTTTCACAATTAAGAATATTTTATTTCAAATATTTTGAGGAATTACCTTAAAGTATTTGATTCTACAACATAACCTGATACCTGACGGGAAAGTTTTATCCAACCTGGAAGGATTCAGGATAAGGCTAGGTTAATTTAGTATGTCTTTACTATGCCTATTTATCCTGACTTCCGTCCAGCGGAAGTTTTTTTATTTGTTCTGTAAAAAAACTTTTTCTATATTTTATCAATATTACCGTTAATGTATTTTATTACTTAAATAATTATAAAATATTTTTAATATTCATTCGTTATTTTATTCACACAATTTCTGGAAAGGAGGAACAAAAATCGAAAAAAGAATAGCAGTAATAGGAGCAATACTGGATAACCCGGAAAAAACACAATTTGAATTTAACAAAATTGTTTCCGAATACAAGGACATTATAAGGGGAAGAATGGGGACCCCTCTTCATGATGAAGGAATATCTGCAATTTCTATTACCGTAATTGGCAGTCTTGATCAAATCAATAGCTTAACAGGAAAATTGGGCAATATTAGAGGAGTACAGGTCAGATCTTCAATCTCAAAAAAGGAATTATAATCCATGGAAAAAATATTAAGAAAAATTTTTGAAAAAAATAAGTTAAATAAAAATGAAATGATTTATCTATTAAATAACCTGACTCCCTACTGGCAGGAAAAACTTTTTAATTATGCCCGGCAAACTCTGCTAAAAACATATGGGAAAAGGGTCTATCTGCGGGGATTACTTGAATATTCTAATTTCTGTCAGAACAACTGTAAATATTGTGGTTTAAGAAAAGCCAATAATCAGGTTACAAGATATCGGCTTACTTCAGAAGAAATTATAAAATCTCTTAAAAAGGCAGATAAACTTGGTTATAAAACATTTGTCCTTCAGAGTGGTGAAGACAATTACTATACTGATGAAATATTATGTGATTTAATTAAAAAAATTAAAAAATTTTCTCCAGATAATGCTGTAACACTTTCTATTGGAGAAAGAAGTTATAAAAGTTATCAAAAATTATTCGAAGCCGGAGCTGACCGTTATTTATTAAGACATGAAACAGTTTCAAATAATATTTACAGAAAACTGCATCCTTCTCAAAAATTGAAAAATAGAAAAAAATGTCTCACTAATTTAGCTGAAATAGGTTATCAGACAGGAGCCGGTTTTATAATTGGGTTACCGGAACAAAATAATAAAACAATTGCCGAAAATTTATTATACCTAAAAAAAATTGAACCAGATATGGTAGGAATAGGTCCCTTAATTCCCCACCCTGATACACCACTATCAGATTGTAAAACGGGATCTGTCAAATTAACCCTTGTCTGTTATGCACTAACAAGATTACTTTTACCAGAAACATTGATTCCGGCAACTACTGCTTTAAATACAGTTGATGAAAAAGGATGGGAAAAAGGATTAAAAGCAGGAGCTAATGTAATAATGCCCAACCTTTCCCCTTCATTTATCAGAGAAAAATATGAAATTTATAAAGGTAAGGGAAATACTGATGTTTCTAAATTAAATAAAATTAAAAAAAGAATTGAACAAACTGGTTTCAAGGTAGATATGGGGCGTGGAGATAGTCTTAACTGGTTAAGAAAAAAAGGGAAATTAAGTTTAAAATTATTTTAGGAGGCAAAATTATGAGTAAAGATTTTATTGATGATGCAAAAATTCAAAGACAGCTTAAAGAGGCAAAAAATCCTGATCCTGCAGAGATAAGAAGTATTATGGAAAAATCAAGAGAAAAATGCAGATTAGAACCGGAAGAAACTGCCAAATTGCTGCATGTTGAAGATCCTGAATTATGGGAAGAAATGTTTCAACTTGCCCGGGAAATCAAGGAAGAAGTTTATGGAAAAAGAATCGTACTTTTTGCCCCTCTCTATGTAGGTAATAAATGTGTCAACAACTGTAAATATTGTGCTTTTAGACGGGATAATGGTGCTGTTGAAAGAAAAACTCTTACTACTGAAGAATTAAAAGAAGAAACAAAAATTCTGGAAAATAAGGGACAGAAAAGATTAATCATGGTTTATGGCACTCATCCAGAATATAATGCAGATTTTATCTGTGATACTATAGAAACAGTATATAATACTAAAACTGGTCCGGGAGAAATTAGAAGGACCAATATTAATGCAGCTCCTCAGACTGTAGATGATTATAAAAAACTTCATGATGTAGGGATAGGCACTTTTCAAATTTTCCAGGAAACATACCATCACGAAACCTATAAAAAATTACATCCAGAAGGTGATACAAAACACGATTATCAGTGGAGACTATATGGTTTAGATAGAGCAATGGAAGCCGGAATTGATGACGTAGGAATCGGGGCTTTATTTGGCCTATATGACTGGAAATTTGAAGTTATGGGGCTGCTTTATCACTCTATTCATCTTGAAGAAAAATATAATGTGGGACCTCATACTATATCTTTTCCACGTATAGAACCTGCTCACAATACACCCTTCTGTGAACAGATCAATCCTGTTTCAGATGAAGAATTAAAAAGATTGGTTACAGTACTTCGCCTTTCTGTACCCTATACAGGATTGATATTAACTGCCCGTGAAGATCCAGAAGTCAGAAAAGAAGTTATTCCTCTTGGAGTTTCCCAAATTGATGCAGGTTCCCGTATTGGAATTGGTGGTTACAAAAAAGCTGAAGAAAATTATATGCCTGAAAAAGAACAGTTTTACCTGGGAGACATAAGATCACTTGATACAGTGATGAAAGATATCTGTGAAATGGATCTTATCCCTTCTTTCTGTACTGCCGGTTATAGATGTGGTAGAACCGGAGAACATTTTATGTCTTTTGCAAAACCGGGAAATGTACATAAATTTTGTATGCCCAATGCAGTTCTGACTTTCAAAGAATATCTGCTGGATTATGCTTCTGAAGAAGCTAAAGAAATGGGAGAAAATACTATAAATACAATATTAAATGAAATCGGTGAAAAATATCCTGAAAGAAAAGAAATAGTTAAAGAAAAATTGCAAAAAATTGCAGATGGTGAAAGAGATGTATATGTCTAATCAACAGGAAAAATTCAAAAAATGGCTTGAAAAAGGAGCTGCAGAAGCATTAAAAGAAAAGAAAATAAAAAAAGCTCTGGAGATAATATCAGCAAAATTTATCGAATATTTTCCCAATAGTAAAATCTGGTTTGCTGAAAAACTCGGTAAACGAGTATCTTATATCACAGGAGCAGGAAAGGAAAAATATTTAAAAGCCAGACAAATTCCTCTAGAAAATGATTATATTATATTTATTCAAAATAAAAATCTGTCTTCTCAAGAAGAAAAAATTTTAGAAGATTGCGTAGAAATTATTACATATTTAAAAGAATGATTAATAAAACTCTCCCCCTAAATCAAAATAAAATTTAGAGGGAGTTTTCTTTTAACATTTTTTTATAATATTATCTTTTAAATTTCGACCTGCAGCAATTTTATCTTTTAATTGAATGGTTTCTTTAACCTGGCCAACTATCTTCTTTTTATTATTAACTAAAGGAAGAAAAACTAATTATTAAAAAGCATTAAATGTTGTTAATATTTTCGTCCTTTTTCCCAGTATTAGAATTCTCAAGCTTATCAATTTTCATATCCATTTCACTCTGTTTAAGACCCAGGCGAACAACTTGATTGTGAATTTTTGTAATAGTATGCTGCATTTTATCAAATTTACTGTCGTGCTTTTTAAGTATTGATTTGATATTATAAAGCTCAATACTTCTCTCCTCTGAAATATTTCCCAGCTTATCAAGTTTATCATCATGTTCTTCTAATTTGCTTTCAACACTGTCAAATCGTTTATCTATCTGTTCAAATCGTTGATCATGTTCTTCCAGTTTACTTTCAACACTATCAAATCGCTGATCATGTTTTTCCAATTTACTTTCAACACTATCAAAACGCTGATCTATCTGTTCGAAGCGTTTGTCTATCTGTTCAAACTTGCTGTCCAGCTGATCAAATCGATTTACAAGTGTTTTTAAAATTTTATCTTCAGACATCAAATTCACCTGCCTTTCCTCGTAT
>JBNJGP010000141.1:0-4559 GCA_051747805.1 Candidatus Muiribacteriota bacterium | reverse complement strand
TTAATTTTTTTCAAGGTAAAAAAGGTAAATAAAAAAATAAACAATCCATGGAATGGCATACTTATTTTAGGAATCAAAAAATAACGAGGATGATAAACTTCGATATCATCTATTAATTCTTTACTCTTTATTTTTCTATAACTTTGATAAAATTTTTCTAAACTTTTCAATGGCGGACAATACGGTACAGGAGCAACAACTTTCACTTCACAATCTTTAATTTTTGAAAAAGCCACCATTCTATTTTTTATAAAAACACCATTATCAGTTTTTATATTATTTGGATATAAAGATGTAAAAACTAATACTTTCATAAAATTACCTCTAAATTTGAGCCTTTTCCTTATATTTATTATAAAGGGCATTTTCCAGACAGATGGGCAAAGCTAGGATGAGCCATATAAATTCTGAATAAAGAAAGCTATGAGTAAGCATAGGACCTGATATAAATAAAATCAGAACTGCTGCCAGGGAAAGACTAGTAACTCTAAAAAAAAAATCATCATATTTATCTGAAATTTTACTTATTCTTCTCAATTGAAATAACCCGCTAAAAATATATAACAAAAACAAAATAATCCCGATAGCCCCTATTTCTGTGTAACATAATACAAAAGCATTGTGAGCATCCTTACCATGAATTCTTGGATCATATGAAGATACTATTTTTTCAAAATTTTTAACCCCTATACCTAAAGGATTGTCTTTGAAAATTTCTACGCTAGCGCTCCAGATATCGATACGGGAAATCTCAAAAGAATATGTGATTGCAGGTTTTTTTTCAATAAGTTTCGCCTGACCCTCTATTGTATTCATTCTCTCCCAAAAAGCATCATGGGCAAGAAAAGAAAACAGAATAATTCCACAAAGACTATAAATAGTTAGTTCTTTTTTTATTACTGAAGGTGCCTTTATAAATATAAAAACTAGAGAAAAAAAACCACCCATAAAAACAGCCCTGGACTGAGTCATAATAATTGCATTCAGCATTACAGCGAGACAGCAAATTATTATAAATTTTATTTGGACTTTTTTCTTAAACAATTTAAATCCGGCAAGTAAAATACCCAAACTCATAAAAGCAGCAAATCCATTTGACTCATTAAAATCGGTTCCACCGATATTGTTTAATCTGCCGTCTGTCCATTGACCAATCTGATGTGCTTGAAAAGCAAGAAATAAATTGCCAAGAATCAAACACCAAAGGATTTTGTTAAAATCATCTTCTGAATTAACGGTTCTCAATAGAAAAAATATAAAAATTGAAAATTTTAACATTTTTTCAAGATATTTTATTGAATTGTCATGTACACCAACTCCAAATAAAAACGAAACCGTAAAAGCACAAAGGACAAAAATATAAAACAAAAACTCTCTTTTAGTAAAAACCCAGTTCAGCTTTTGGTGGTTAATGATACAGCTGGCAATAAAAACAACAGCCACAAAAAATGAGGGTCTTATCAATACTGCTTTAATCGAAACGCCATACCATGAATGAGGATTAAAGATCATGTAAACGATTAAATATGCAAGTACACCGTATATAGGTTGTTTAAAAGATAAAATCGATAGAGTTAATATTATAATCAACAATAGTAATGTTGTAATTCCCAAATTTTATTCCTCTTACGCTATAAATATTTATCTGCCCATAGATAGAAACTTATTAAACACCATAAAAATTGTGAATTATCTTCTGATCCTTTTAAATGATTAAACCATTTTTCTTTTATATAGGTTTGATTAAAAAAATTATCGATTTCTTTTTCTTTTTCAGAGAATAAAATTTTTTCAAACAAGTCTTTTAAATCTTTTTTTAACCATAAACTCATTGGAACACTGAAACCCATTTTTTTTCTGTTCAGAATCTCTTCAGGCAGCTTTTGAGATGATGCTTTTTTTAAAATATATTTTGAATCTTTCCCCTTTAATTTCATGCCTGATGGAAGAGAAGCTGCAAATTCTACAAATTTATGATCAAGAATAGGGACTCTTACTTCCAAAGAATTTGCCATACTGGCCCTGTCAACTTTCACCAAAATATCGTCAGGAAGGTACGTCTTAAAATCAATATATTGGATTACTGATAAAAAGTCATCTGAATCACAGTTTTTAGCATGATTTTTAAAAACATTTACGGAGCTGTAACCATTTAATTCTTTTTTAACACTATCCGAAAACAATTTATCTTTTTGATCTGACAGCACAAGAGACATAGAATTAAAATAACCTGAAACAGAGTCCATTGATAAATTAGTTAAAAGAGTCTTTGCCCTTAAAAACTGAGGAAGTCTGTCAGCTTTTGGATATATAGAAGCAATTCTTCCTATAATTTCTTTTCTGATTGGCGCAGGTATTATTTTTCTAAAATAATTTTCCAAAACATCAAAATAATACCTCCTGTATCCACCAAAACTTTCATCACCTCCATCTCCTGAAAGAGCTACTTTAACATTTTTTCTTGTCATTTTTGATACATAATAGGCTGGTATTGAAGAAGAATCTGCAAAAGGCTCATCATAGTGCCAGGATAAAATATCAAGTACTTTATATAACTCCGGTTTTACAAAAAACTCATTATGATTTGTCTTGAAAAATAATGAAGTTTTCTTAGCATATTCAGATTCATCAAAGTTTTTGTCATCAAAGCCTATAGTATTTGTTATAACAGGCTCTTTCATAATTTCAGACATAAGGGAGACAATAAGGCTGGAATCTACCCCACCACTTAAAAAAGCTCCAATCGGAACATCGCTTATCAGTCTCATTTCTACAGATTCATGTAAAATATCAACTAACTTTTCAGTATATTCTTTTTCAGTTGTTATATATTTATCTTCAAAATTTAGGTCCCAGTATTTTTCTATTTTAAATTTATTATCATCACAAATCAGTGTGGAACCCGGTGGAATTTTATAAATATTTTTAAATATGCTTTTTGGAGAAGGAACATAGCCGTATGAAAAAAAATCTGACATTCCCTCATAATTTATTTTCTTTGATACAGTTTTATCTTGCAAAATTCCTTTAAGCTCAGAAGAAAAAATTATCCTGTCAGCGTCTTTATAATAATATAAAGGTTTAATTCCGAGCCTGTCTCTCCCAATAAAAAGCTGCTTTTTATTATTATCCCAAACAGCAAAAGAAAACATACCTCTAAAATTTTCTATACATTTAACACCCCATTCTTCATAGCCATGTACAATTACTTCTGTATCTGTAAGGGTTTTAAAAATATGTCCTTTTTCTGTAAGAATTTGTTTAATTTTTTTGAAATTATAAATTTCTCCGTTGAATACAACAGCAATAGAAGAATCTTCGTTAAAAACAGGCTGATGACCAGTTTTTAAATCAATAATACTAAGCCTTCTATGACCCAAGCCTATATAATTATTAACATAGTAACCTTCATCATCCGGTCCTCTATGAATCATCGTATTATTTATCTCTTTTAAGACTGTAAAATCTATTTTTTTTTTGTTGATATTATAAATTCCGCAAATACCGCACATTTTATAAATCCATTATTTCTTGGTATAAAGAAGTGTATTTTAAAACCATTTTATCCAAAGCAAAATCCTTTACAGCTTTTTTTCTGGCATTCTTTCCATGATTACTTATTAAATCAGTATTATCTATATATTTTTGAACAGCTTTACAAATATCGTACATTGAATCAGGCTTTATCAAAAACCCTTGTTTACCATCTTCAATTAGTTCTTCATTACCCCCAACCCTTGTTGTTATTACAGGCAGGCCAGAAGACATAGCTTCAAGAATAGTATTCGAAATACCTTCATTTTTTGAAGGTAATATAAAAATATCCATTAATTTATAAATATTTTGTATTTCTTTTACTTCACCAGTAAAAAAAACTTTATTATCCAAACTCAATTTTTTTACAATTTTTTTTAAATAATTTCTTTCCGCTCCATTTCCTGCAATTACTAGCTTTATATGAGAATTATTTTTTGCTAACATATAAAATGCAAATATCAATAAATCGAAATTTTTGATTTTATCAAGACGGCCTACACTTCCAAGAACAAGAGTATCTTTCTCTATAAAACTGAATTTTTTTCGGTCACAAACTAAAGATTTGTTAAATTTATTTGTATCAACTCCATTTATAATCACAGATATTTTTTCTTTAGTGATATAACATTTTTGATTCAGCCATTTTGCTAAATCGGCTGAAACTGCGATATAATTTTTCACAAAAAAGGAAACAATCCATCTTATTAAAATTCTTTTGAAATTTTTTCCAAGAGGATCGTCGCTAGGCCAGCCATGTTCACTATGTATAATTTTTTTTTCTCCGGCTAGTTTTGCTGCAATTATTCCATCTATACCAGCCAAGTTTCTCGTATGAATAATATCAGGTGAAGCCTTTTTTATGATTTTAAAAAGCTTATAATAAAAAAAAAGGCTGTTTCCTTGTTTTTTATTTAACTCATATACTTTTACTTCTTTTTTTAATCTGTCATAAGCTGAACCGTTTTTTTTTATGCAGCAAATTTCGTGCTCTAAAAGACCGCCTGAATTGTTTATTATATTAA
>JBNJGP010000140.1:0-4582 GCA_051747805.1 Candidatus Muiribacteriota bacterium | reverse complement strand
GATGCCCTTGAAAACGTACTCAAAAATAAAAATATTAAAAAAATAAAAATAAAATTTTTTCTTTTCACCATTTTATACCTTCTAATTTACTCATATCTTCATTCCATTTTTTTCTATTTAAAATATTTTTTTTAATTAATTTCTCTAAATTTTTCAAATTAAGATTTTCATCATATTCTTTAATCATGTTATCAACTTTCTTAAAATTAAATTTTTTCAAAAGAGTAACGGATAAATCAACAACATCCTCTAATATATCACCATGAGAATATTCTTCAAAATCCATACCATAAATACTGTCATCACATAAAATATAGTTTTGAACACGCTGATCACCTTTTAAAAGTCCAGTTTTTTCATGAAACTCTTTTAACCAGTTAAAAATTTTCCTGCATTTATATTCAGGTTTAAAATTTTTATCTTCTGCGATATATTCCATTGTAATAATATTTTTTTCACAGTTTATAATTTCAGGAACTTTAATATTTAAATCAAGACATTTTTTTATTATTCTGTACTCTTTTTTATAGTCACCAAAAACAAAGAACTTTAAAACAGTACAGTCTATTTTTAAAACAGTGTTCTTTTTACTTGAATAAAAAAACACTTCGTCAAAATTTATTTCTCCAAAGTGTTTTTTTATGTAATTTTTTAAATTATTATTCATCTCTTTTTGAAACCAGTATAATTACTTTAAAATTATCTAGAAACTTCATTGTACGATTTAATCTAAGAATTTTTGAGGCATCATCGTTATTAATAACAATATTTGATCCACTTTTTCCTACAACTCCACGAGCCTTTACAACATAGGGATTATTTCCCAGACGTTCGCCTGTATGTTTTCTGGCATTTTCAAGAGAATCGACATATGCTACAACACCCATTTCCATAACTTTATTTAACTGTCCCTCATCAAGAACAGTGCCATAAATTTCAAGACCAGATTCATTAATAATTTTTGGTGACATGGAACGAGAAACACTTAAATCTGTTGCATCAATAACAAGTGAAGTATATTGCTCATTATCTGCAGCATTTAAATTCATTGAAAACAAAAACAGGGTAATTGTAATAGTAAATAATAGTTTTTTCATTTATTTCTCCTTAATCAGCAATTTTCATTTTAACTTAAAAATTCATTTGATAACTGCTGTCTCTTAATAAAACTGTTTTTTTAAATTTTTATCTGATTAATCATATCCTGTGCCAGCATATAAACTCTTGAATCCTGATCTGCGTATTTAAGCGCAAGTTCAAACTCTTTAAGAGCCTGATCAAGCATCTGTTTTTTACCCAGGGCAATTCCCAGAATATAATGAGACTCACTGTTTGTCTCATCTATTGAAAGAGCTCTCCTGGCCTCAGTAACAGCACCGTCAAAATTCAGATTGTTAAGGTATTTTTTTGCCTGCATAGTATGAGAAGCAGCAGCATCTTTTGTTTCTTCGTCCAGATATAAAAGCTCTATAGAACTTTTATGAATAAGTATAAAATCTTTTTTTATGGTTTTATTTGAAATATGATTTTCCATAGTTACATCAGTCATTGGAAGATAAAGCTTATCAGGCTCTGCATTAAGTATATCAGACAATCTAGAATTTTCATATAAATAAACTTCCCCGCTTATTGTATGATCGCGGGTATGTATAACAACCCTTATCTTATCTTTTTTAGCTATTCTCGAGGGATTACCACCTGGCATAAAATTCTCCTTAAACAAAGGGGCAAGCTATTTTCAACCATAGTTTGCCCCTTTTTAATTTAATTATGAAACTAAACTAATTCCTTTTTCAAGTGCTTTTTCGTTTAAAGGCAGTTTATTATGATGCCTTTCTGGAAGCATTTCTTTAAGTGCTTTCATAACAGAATCTTTTGTAACAATACCTGTTGCCTGTATATAAGCTCCAAGAGATATCATATTGGTTATTTTTGTATTTCCCATTTCTTTGGCAATATTTGATATATCCAGACCATATTTTTTAATATCATCTCTTTCTGGTTCTATATCAATAAGAGATGTATTATAAATCATAATCCCGTTCTTTTTAAGTACATTTTCGAACTTTTCCATCGAAGGTCTGTTAAGAGCAATTACAGCATCAGGTTCGCTTATAACGGGAGAACCAATTTTTTTTGTGCTGACAATAACATTACAGTTTGCTGTTCCGCCTCTCATTTCTGGTCCATAAGAAGGTATCCATGAAATTTCTTTATCTTCAATCATTCCGGCATAGGCAAGAATCTGTCCCATAAGCATAATTCCCTGTCCGCCAAATCCGGCCATAATTACTTTCTGGTTATCCATGTTATTTACCTCCTTTTCTTTCTTCTGACTTATCTTTATAAACTCCGAGTGGAAAAACTTCTGTCATTTTTTCCTTAACAAATTTAAGCCCTTCTTTAGCGCTTACATTCCAGTTTGTAGGACACTGCGCAAGAATTTCAACAAGTGAAAAACCAGCACCATCAATTTGATTTTGAAATGCTTTTTTTAAAGCTTTTTTAGTTTTTGTTATTTCTGCAGGAGTTGTTGTTGAAGTTCTTTCAAGATAGGTAGTCCCTTCAAGAGAAGAAAGAAGTTCACATACTTTTACAGGATGACCTTCATTATCTGGATTTCTTCCGTATGGCGCGGTGGAAGCTTTCTGTCCCACTAAAGTAGTTGGGGCCATCTGGCCACCAGTCATTCCATAAATAGCATTATTAACAAAAATAACAGTCATATTTTCTGAACGGTTTGCTGCATGAATAATTTCAGCAGTTCCAATAGCGGCTAAATCCCCATCACCCTGATATGAAAAAACAATAGAATCAGGTCTGGCCCTCTTAATACCAGTTGCCACAGCAGGTGCTCTACCATGCGCTGCCTGGGAAAAGTCTGTGTTAAAATACCAGTATGCAAAAACTGCACAACCCACTGGAGCAATTCCAACTACTTTCTTCTGAATATCAAGCTCATCAATAACTTCGCCAATTAATTTATGAATAACACCATGTCCACAACCCGGACAATAATGAAAATGTTTATCATTTAAAGATTTAGGTTTTTCGTAAACTACACTCATTAAAAAAGTTCCCCCTTTCCATTTAGAATTTTTTCAAACTGCCCAACAAGTTCATTATCTGTAGGCACAACCCCGCCATATCTACCATAAAAATATACTTCTGTATCTTTAGCAGAATTAAGTTTAACATCTTCAACCATCTGACCTGTTGAAAGTTCAAAAGTAACAACTTTTTTAACTTTCTGAGTTAGTTTCATTAACTCTTTTTTAGGGAAGGGGAACAAGGTTTGTGGTCTGAAAAGTCCTACTTTCAAACCTTTTTCTCTTGCGCTCTCGACAGCTGAGCGGGCAACTCTTGAGGTGATTCCATAAGCCACAGCAACAAGCTCCGCATCATCAGTCATATATTCTTCAACTCTAACTTCCTCTTCCTGCATTTTATTATATTTATCAAGTAATTTCTGATTTCTTTTTTCAAGCACTTCAGGCACAATATCAATTGATGATATTAGTTTATGGCCATCTGGATTTGAATTACCTATAATCCAGCTTGTATCAAAATCTGGTCTTGGTGGTTTTTTAAAATCAACAGCCTCTTTCATCTGACCAAGATAACCATCTGCAAGTATCATTACAGGATTTCTATATTTTTCAGCCAGGTCAAAGGCAAGCATAGTAAAATCTGACATTTCCTGTGCTGAATTTGGTGCCAAAACTAGCAGACGATAATTTCCATGTCCACCGCCTTTTGTAGCCTGAAAATAATCACCCTGTTCTGGTGCTATATTACCAAGACCCGGACCACCTCTCTGAATGTTAACCACAACAGCTGGTAGCTCCGCTCCGGCCATATATGAAATACCTTCCAGTTTAAGACTTACTCCTGGTGATGATGAACTGGTCATTACTCTGGCACCAGTCCCAGCAGCTCCGTAAACCATATTAATAGCCGCCACTTCGCTTTCAGCCTGCAAAAATGTTTTACCAACTTTTGGCATTTCTGCAGAAAGATATTCTGGAATTTCTGACTGAGGTGTAATAGGATAACCAAAATAACAGTCAAGACCTGCTAAAATTGCAGCCTTACCTATTGCCTCATTACCTTTAATAAATTCTTTTGCCATTTTTTAAAGCCTCCCTTAATCCTTGTAAATAGATATCACAATATCTGGACAAACCTTTGAACATGCCGCACATGCAACACATTGACTTTCATCGGTTACCTCAACAACTTTATACCCTTTCTGATTCAACCTGTTGCTCATTTTTAGAATTTTTTTAGGGCATACATCTACGCAAAGACCGCATTCTTTGCAATAGTCTTCAGCGATCTTTAATCTGGCCATATTACCTCCCGAATTACTTTTTAATAACATATAACTTGAGTTTAGCAAATTTTTTAAAAAGGCTTTTGTGGTCAGGCCTACAGAAATTTCTTGTGAAATTTCATGTCGGCACAGCCCCCGTATGCTAGCCAACTTAACTGTTTTTTAAGTGTCTACAGGTTAAAATTTCTATTTTTTGCTAAACTCAACATATAAAAAAGTTTAAAAACATTATAAATGAGAATTTTG
>JBNJGP010000139.1:0-4642 GCA_051747805.1 Candidatus Muiribacteriota bacterium | reverse complement strand
GATATACCTCTTATTAATCTTGTAAGAAACAACATATCAATCCCTGTTATTGCTTCAAGCGGAGCAGGATGCAAAGAACATTTCAGCGAAGTTTTTAAAAAAACAAAGGCTGAAGCAGCTCTTGCCGCAGGTATTTTTCACAGGCAGGAAGTTCCTGTTGAAGATGTAAAAAATCATCTTGATTTAGAAAAAATAGAGGTAAGGAAGACTTAAAGGCCTGTAAACTTAAATAAGAATCTAACAGAAAAAATAATATTTTTCTGTTAGTATTTTAAGTAGTATTTGGCCGAAAACTTGAATTTTTTGTTCAGTTCAAGAGAGATGAAAAATTTAACCGCAGGAATATTTGAGTATTTGAAAATTAAATTTTAAACCTGACTTAAGAATGGACAAAAAAGAAAGTTTTCGTTCAGCAACCACATAAACTCGCTTAATTTACGAGCCGATTAAATTAATAAAAAAACATCCCCTCTTTTTCCGTGTTACAAAATATCCATTTCCTGTTTAAAACAAATTTGTGAATCAATGATCATCAATTTCAATACTTTTTATCATTGTAGCATAGCTGATATATTTAAAGGCATCTAAAAAAATATTTATAACTGGCTTGAACCAGATTCGACAATATTGTCGCCACCGGATAGAATTGTCGAAAAGAAAAGCTTAAAACTGACTTTGGCCGGGCTTTTCAATATGGCACAATTATTGAATTATTCTCCTTAAGAATATAAACACAAAAAAGGAGTTTAAAAATGAAACGAGCTATTATTACAGTAATTATGGTAGCAGGAATGACAGGTCTAATTTATTCAACTTCTCCTGTAATGGCAAAAGGCGGGCAGGGAAACAGATCCGGGAAGATGATACGTTCGCAACAAAACTGCCCGTATAACGGATCTCAGCAGAAAAATCAAATGAATCGCAATACTAACAAAAGACAAAACCGGATAAATTCAGAAAATAATCAAAACCAGAATCAAAGCTTTAACCAACAAAAAGGATTCGGCCCCGGAGACGGTACAGGGAATCAGGGTGAAAGGCCTATGGACGGAACAGGATACGGAACACCTTTAAACAGATAAAAAATGATATTCAAACCCGGGCGGGCATAAAAAGCCCGAGAAAAAGGGAAAATATGCTAAAAAAAACCGTTATTTTAATATCCTGTCTTTTAATTTTTTCAGGAGCAATCAGCCCTTTATCTGCAAGTAAAAATACATCAGTTACTTTGGATGCAGCAACAGGATATGATTCAAATTATCAAGATGAGGTTAGTAAAAACGGTTCCCTGTTTTACAATACAAAAATAGACTTGCTGTACAAGTTTTTTAAATCAGGCAATATTTCATCAGAGCTTATTCTAAGAGGAGGATATAAAAAATATGCAAAATACAGTGACAGTTATTTTTTAAAATCAGGCCCGGAAATTATAAAAAATTTTGACCAGGGATCTTCAGGATTAAGAATAACTGCCGGAATATACAGAAATAAAAACGATGAAACAGATGACTACAACTTAGTTTCAGCATACTTTTTCTATAACAGATTTATTTCTTCTAAAACAGATATTTATGCCGATTTCAGTTTTACCCGTTTTAATTATATTAACAGCTATAACAACAGTTACCAGCCTGACTATATATCAGATGATTATTCAGGTTTATCAGGAGGCTGGAGAGTCGGCAGGAATCGTCAGTCTGTAAGTTTAGCTTCTGATAAAACAACCTTATCAGCTTCATCAGAGGAAGAAAAATCTTACAACCTTACTTCTTCTGCTTTTATTAATCACAGCTTTTCTCCGGGCTTTCTTACAGGAACAGGAGTAAGCTTTAAAATCAACAATTCAAATTTTTCAAAAAATTCATATAAAAAATCAGGGTTTTATATTTATTCCGACTTTTATCCTTTAAAAAAATGGGAGATAAACTTAAATACAGAATTTGGTATTTATGATTATCACAAAGAAGCTGAAAAGGAATATCTGTTTTCAGCAGGAGTGAAAAACTCTTTTTATTACAGTAAAAATTCAATACTCTATGTAAACATGATTTATGATAAACTAAAAACAGATAATGAATTTAACAATTTTGAATCAATGGAAATAAAATGCGGAATATCATTTTATTATTAATTATAATTCTTTCTTTCCCTTTTTCTCTAAAAGCTGAAGAATTTATAACAGGAAGAGTTAAAGGATTAGATAAAAAAAACAGCATTATATATATATGCCCAATGGGCAGTCCCTGTAAAAACAGCTTTTTACAGGTTAAAATCCCAGACAATGAGTTTTTTGACAGCTTAACAAAAGGTGAACTTGTTCGAATTTCAGGTGAATTTAAAGACCAAAACATATTTAAAGCTTCTGAAATTGTAAGAAACAGAAATTACGATCCTACAGGTGTAAGATCAAGACTTAAAAATTACAGACAAAGATCAGGGCATGGAAAACAAAGACGAAGAGGGAATCATTAAGAAACCTCCATTTTCAGGGATATGGAAAATCACTGTTTTTATAATCAGTCTAATTATTATTATATTTTTTATATTTTTTTTCAGACAGATGAACAACGCCAAAAAAACCTTTCTTGGCCATGTTTTAAAAGATGCGGAAATGATGAGCAGGCTTATTGAAGAAAATATAACTACAGCTATTATTTCAGAATCTGCAGTAGAAACAACCTTAAAATCGCTTCTTAAAAACTCGGCCGATTTTACACTATACCTTGATGAAATAAGTCCATTTACAAATAGTGAACTTAAAGCCTATGCCTCAAATTCTGGTCTTTACGGGATATATATCAAAAGAGAAAACTCTGAATCGTCGGGTCCTGAAAACTGGGTTAATGAAATGAATATAAAAAAAATTTACAGCAATTCAGACAAATTCAGATATTTCCCTGACAAAAAAGTATATATACTGGGATCTGCCTCAGACAACGGATCTTTTGCTGTTATAGGAATAAGATCTGAAAAAATAAGTGAACTTAAAGCCAGAATAAGCCCTGAATTTCTTGTAAAAAAGATTGAAAACCTGCCCGGAATAAAAAAAGTGTCGCTTAATAAAGTAAAAGAGATTGAAAAATATAATATAAATACAAATACAAATATAGATTACAGTACAGAAACAGTTGAAGCAAAAATTTATCTTGACTCATATCTTCTAAAAATAAGTTTTAATGCTGAAGCTTACTTTAACAGAACTTCATCCATCAAAAAGGAATTTTTTATATTCATTTTTTCCATACTTTTTTCAGGTGTTCTTTTTTCATGGATACTTATCCGATTCCAGAGCATATATCTGAAAAAAGTAACAGAATTTGAAAAAAACCTTTCCAGAGAAAAGGAAGATGCTCTTATGGGAAGAGCCGCAGGCACAATAGCACATGAGATAAAAAATCCTGTAAATACAATTTTTATGGGGCTCCAGAGACTTTATAAAGAAAGTAAAAATCTTGATGATGAAGAAAAAGAGCTTATCTCTGTATTAATAAGTTCTTCAAAGCAAATAGCATCAATAACAGACAATTTAAAAAATTATACTGCCCCTTTTTCTCCGGAATATAAAAAATTTGATGCAGCAAAAAATTTAAACACGATTTTAAAGTCATATTCAGCAAAATTTGAAGCTAAAAAAACAGATATTATTTGTGATGATTCTCCTTTTTATATTTATGCAGATGAAAAGCTTTTATTCACTGTTTTTGATAATATAATAAAAAATTGTGCAGAATCTGTCAGTTATAATGGACAAATTAATATAATCCTTTATGAACAAAAGAATAAAAGCATTCTTAAATTCAGCAACACTGTTGAGAAAAATTTAACTCAGACAGAAGCTGATAAATTTAAAGAGCCTTATTATACAACAAAACTAAAAGGTACAGGACTTGGTCTTGCTATTTGCGATAAAATTGCCCTTGCCCACGGAGGAAGTCTTGATATCATTTCATCTGGAAATAAAATTGAAATAAGCTTGGTTATTAAAAAGGAGATCACAAATGACAAGAATACTTCTTATTGATGATGATCCTGATCAGCTTTCAATTTTGTCCGGATTTTTAAAAAAAAGCGGTTATCTGGTATCCTGTGCTGAAAACGGTATTCAAGGGCTTGAAGAATTTAAAAAAAAAGATTTCTCCCTTATAATCACAGATCTTAAAATGCCTGAAATGACAGGAGACAGGCTTATATATGAAATAAACCGTATAAACCCTCTTGTAAAAAAAATAATGATTACTGCTTATGCAGAAGTAAAAACAGCGGTTGAAGTCATGAAATCAGGAGCTGATGATTTTATTGAAAAACCTGTAAATCTTGATGATCTGATCGAAAAAATTAAAAATCTTGAAGCTGAATTCAAAAGAGATAAAAAAGCCTCAGAAATCAATTTTTCTATAGATAGCAAAAATCTGCCTGTTGAAATCAAAGGTGAAAGCACTGAACTCAAAGATGTTGTTTTAAAAGCCGGAAGAGTTGCCAAAAAAGACTGGACTGTGCTTTTAAGGGGTGAAACAGGAACAGGAAAAGAACTTTTCGCAGAGCTGATACATCTTTCAAGCAGCAGAAGGAAAAATCCTTTTGTAGAGATAAACTGTGCTGCAATTCCGGAAAATCTTTTTGAATCAGAAATATTCGGTCACAA
>JBNJGP010000138.1:0-4667 GCA_051747805.1 Candidatus Muiribacteriota bacterium | reverse complement strand
CAGTGTTTTTGTTTTAATCTTTTAACTGTCAGCTTTTGCTGACTTTACTCGACCTTCGGTCGTTTACTGTTGGTTTAAGCCAACTTAACTGTTTTATAATTGTCTACAGGTTAAAATTTCTATTTTTTGCTAAACTCAAGTTTTTAATTTATTTATTGTATCAGATATAAACTTTTTTGAGGAATTATCAAGCTCTTGTTTTAAATTTTTCAAAGTATCAACCTGGGCGATTGAGCCAGTTTCGGCGATGATTTTACAAATTCTTTTTAAAAGATTTTTGTCATTTTTAAACTTAAGCAGCTTTCTTTTTAAAATTTCATCATTAATGGAACCTAAATTTATCAAACTGTTTTGACATAAATCAGCAGTTTCCGGGTTATTTTCTGAGAGCTTTTCAAATAAAAAATCAACTGAGATTCTGTAATTTAAAAAGCCAAGACTTTCAATAATTCTTTCTTTAACTAAAGAAGATTGGTTTTTATACATATCAATAAGAAGGGCGGCTGAATTTTCATCGCCCGTTACTCCAATAGCCTTAACACAGTTAGAAATTACATGCTGGTCTTTTTCTTTTTCCAGACATTTATAAAGCGTATCAAGGGTGGAGGGGTTTTTAACCGAAAAAAGAGCGTAGGCTGCTGAGGCTCTATGCCATTTGTCAGGATGATTTAGAAGCATTTTTTCAAGAAGTTGAAGCATTCTAAGCCCGCCCTTCTGCCAGAGAGCAATAGCAACATTAGCTTTTACTCTATTATTATAATCTTTTAAAAATGGCATTATAAGCTCAACTACTTTTTCAGTATAACCACAGGCTTTTTCAATTGATTCAATCGCATTTGCACGTACTCTGGCATTTTCATCTTTTAATATTGCCTTGAAAAGTTCGAGTGAATTATTTGTTGCCACCGTACCAAGAATACTGGCTATTGTAGCCCTTACTTTTTCATCTTCTTCCCGGTGAAAAAAGAAAAATAAAACATTCGAGGCAAAGTGATTTTTCTCAAGTTTTTCAAATTTAGTTATAACTTTGTATTTAAGCTCAAAAGGAAATTTTTCAAAATATGACCTTAATTTAATTATTTTCTGGTTATTATGAGTATTTTTTGAGCACAGACAGATGAATATGTAGCTGAAAAAATCATCATCTGTTTCTTTTTTTATTAAATCAGAAAGAATATTTTCATATTCTTTATTTAAAAGTTTGAACTTAATAATAAGTTTAACGGCGAGGTTTATACTGTTTGAATTATCAGAATGGATTAAAAATAAATACCTGGAGGCAATTTCTTCAGTTTTTGAAAAGTAATAAATAAGCTCAAGCAAATTTTTTAATACTTGATTTTCGGGCTTCAATTTTAATAAATTTATTAAAAAACTTTCTAATGAATTATTATATTCAAATTTTTTTAACTCTAAAATAAGGTTTTCACAAGTTCTGGTGAATTTATTCTTTTTTAGATTATTAAGTATTTCAGATAAAACTTTTTTGCTTTTAAAATTAATTAAAGCCTGTAGTAAATATTTATACAATTCTTTGTCTTCAGAGTAAGATTTAATTCTTTTTTCTAAAAATTCTGTGAACTCAAGCTGAATTTGTTCGGTGTTTATGATTGAAAGAAGATTCAATAAATCTATTCTATTTTGTCTGGGACCTTTTTCAAGAATCTTAAAAGTGTAGGAAAGAGCCTCTCTGAAGTCAAGCTTAAGACAGTTTATAAACGTGGCGGCTTTAATGTCTATATCTTCGGATTTTAAAAATTCTATAAGGTATTTATAGGCGTTTTTATTTTCTGTGAGCCCTAAAAGATTTATAATATGAATTTTAAGCTCATGGCTTTCTTCATTATCAAGTAGTCTTTTTATTTCCAGAGTGTAGTTTTTTACTGGGAGCTTTTTTATTACATTAAGAATTGTCAGTTTTTTATGAAAATTTTTTTCATTTTTATAAATTGAAATTAAAAATTCCACAGGTTCCGGGCTTTTCCATGCCATAAATATTTTAAAAACAGTTTTTTTTATATTAGGGGAAAAGCTATTGAAATTAGCTTTAATAAAAAGGTAAAATTCTCTGGAAAAACCAGCATTTATAATATTTTTTATTAATTTTTCTGACTGAGTATCTGAACTTTGCTCTATAGTTTCAATTAATTTTTTAAAATTTTCCATGATTATATTATTATCATAAACAGTCATTTTTTTCAAAAAAATATATTAGAGTATTAGGCAATATATAAATATTATCAGTCTGCAGAAAATCAGCCCACAAAGGCACAACCTCTCCCCGAACACTTTCAGAGGGTCTGGTTGTAAGTTAACTCTTTTTTATGATATATTAAAATTAAGTATATTAAAATTTGCCAAATTAAAATAAAAATTATTGGAGCCCAGTATGAACCTGCACGAGGTGCTTGAGCAATTTGCCACTTATTTTACGGAATCTGCCGGAATTAGGAAGTTTTTTTCTTCAACAGTATCTTTATATGATTATTTTCTTGTTCTTTTAGCTTTTGGTTTACTTATGACGGTTTTATTTTATTTTTTATATCCAGTAATTAGAAAAAAAATACTTGATTATAAATTTTTGCAGTTTGTTTTTTTTTATAAGAATATTAACAATGAGGAAAAGAATTTTTTAAATATGCTTATGAAAAATTACAAAATAGACCCTAAATACAAAATACTGATTTCAAAAAAAGAGTTTCAAAAAATTTCAGATAAAGAAATTAAAAATATGATGTTAAAACATGAAAACGAGAATAAAATAAGAGATGCAATGGAACTGAAGGCAAAATCCATGAATAAACTTTTTAGTAAATGATTTTTTTTAAAGCTGTTTCAATTTTATTGAGCTCAATTTCAATCAGATTTATAAAAGAAAATACAGATGGATTTTTATCTTTTGAGTTAATTTCATATATTGTTTGTGCAACTTTTTTTTGAAAAATTTCACGTTTTCCAAAATTTTCTCTTGCCAGATTTGGATGGTCAAGAATATGAAAAACTACAGTTTCATATATTTCCATTAAATCCTTAAGACATTTTAAATATTTTATTAAAGTGGCGTTTGAAAACATATCATAATCTAAAAAGAAGGCAAAGTTATATGTTAGAGTGGATAAGTTCATATAGGCCATGGAAATATCTGAAAACCAGTTTTTAGAGGGGGAGGTATCATTATCTATAAGGTGATGATAATTATTCCTTATCGATGTGTACAAATTAATAAATTGTTTTTCTCTTGTGTTGTTGTTTTTTTCATTTACATTCTGAAGAAGTAATATGGATTTTATATTTTTTTTCTGAATAGAATGAAGAAGCCGGAATTTTTTATTGTTAAATTTTTTTTTAAAAAACATAAAAATATTATATAATAAAAAAATGAATTATTCAACGGAATATGAAAGGAAAATTTAAAACGGTATAAGTTCGGCTGGCTATAACAGTCTGAGTATTTGTAAATAAAGGAATTTTATGAAAAAAGCTTTATATGGTTACTTTGGTTATAATAACCTTGGAGATGAGTTAATACTCAAGAAGGCAAGGGAAATATTTCCAGAGGCTCTTGTTTTTACCAGAAGGCCAGAATCTTCCGGTGAATATAAAAGATTTGATTTTTATACTCTGTTTTTAAAAACAGATAAACTGATTTTTCCAGGTGGAAATATTTTTCAGAATAAAAGTTCCAATCTAAGTTTTGTTTATTATGCTCTTTTGGTTTTATTTTATAAAGCTTGTTTTAAGAAAGTATATTTATTAAATCAGGGTATTGGACCAGTTAATGGATTATTTTTTAAACTCTTATTAAAAGCGGTTATAAAATCAGTAGATTTAATTTCTTTAAGAACAAAAAAAGATTATAAATCTTATAAATTTAATCAAAAAAAAATTAGAATTGGAGCGGATACAGTTTTTGCAAAAACAGAAGCTTCTTCAGCAATAGATATAAAAAGAAGAAGGGGAGTCATTTTGAAAACAGAATATTTCAGAGATTATAATATTATACCGGATGAATTTGATTTAATCGCATTTTCTGAAAAAGATTTTATTAATTTAAAAAAAAATGTAAAAAATAAAAATATTATTAAAGCATATAATATGAATGAAAAAGAGCTTGCAACTTTTTTTTTAAAATTTTCAACAATTATTACTATGCCTTTTCATGGCGCAGTTTTAAGTTATCTTTATGGAGTAAAAAAAATCTATATTCTTCCTTATGATGAAAAAGTTGTAAATTTTTTTTGCGAAATAAAAAAAGAAAGTCGTTTAATTTCTGATTTAAAACAATTTAATAAAAAGAGACCTTTTATAAATAATGGAAAAAAAATTAAAAAATTTTCAGAACTTGCTTTAAAAGGGCTGAAATATAGAGGTTGTTGAAAAAGCTTTTTAATAATAATAATTTCTTCAACAACAGTATCTATTGATATCCTTTCATATATTCAGTGGCGATTTCTCTGATTTTTGGGTCAATATCATTTATAAGTCTTTTAATATAAGTTTTGAACTTTGGAATATCAATATTAATTAGAGCTTTTAAAGCATTTTTTCTTATATCTGAATCTTTTTCAGAAAGCATTGGTATTAACTGATAACCATATTTTTCAAGTTCAAGTTCTCCAATAACATAAATCCCTGTTACTTTCATCCATTTATCATCAGAATTAATC
>JBNJGP010000137.1:0-4730 GCA_051747805.1 Candidatus Muiribacteriota bacterium | reverse complement strand
GTTGATTTTAAATATTGCAAAACAAGTTTAAAGGAATTTATATTAATGACAAAGTCGGAACTTTCAGAACTTAAAGCCCTTCTTGAAAAAGAACTTGAAAATATTAAAAAAGACGTTGAATCTCTAGGCGAGGTTTCAAAACCGGTTGAACCTGATGTTTCACTTGGAAGACTTACAAGAATGGAAGCTATTCAGAGTAAGAGTATTAACGAGTCTTCTCTTAAAAAAGCTGTGGCAAAACAAAAAAATCTTGAATCTGCACTTAGACGAATTAACAAAGACCCTGACTTTGGGATTTGTGAAGAATGTGATGAAAAAATCCCATTCAAAAGAATGCTTATTATGCCTGAAACAAGATTGTGTGTTAAGTGTATGACTAATATCTGCGGATAAAATACCTGGTTGATAAACAAAAAAATTATTTTTTTTGTATACTTATAAGTACAGGAAAAAAAAATGAACAAATCTTTTATTACTACAGTTTTTATTTTAACAGGGTTTTTGTTTTTTTCAGGATGTTCATCAAAAACAGATCAGATTTATGAAAAATTAAATGTCTGCGTTACCCCGAATAACGAAAAAAATATTGATACATACAAAATAAAATCTGACCTTGATAAAGAAGCTGTAAACAAATGCATGGATAAATACAGTAATTCTCTGATAAATGATATCAGATTTACTGAAAGATTTTATTATAATCTGGAAGAAATAAAAAAATACTGCCTTAAAACCACTGCTGTTATTACAAGACAAAACAGGCCTAAAAAATCAAAACCGATAACAGTAAAAAATTTTTGTTACAAAAAAGAAAATACAAATAAAAATGCATTAATTAAAAAAGCATCTGAAAATGGGTTGATAAAAAAAATCAGCAAAATAAATCCTGAATTAAAAAATGCAGACTGGAATATACTAAAAAAAAGTATATTTGATATAAATTCGTTTAATCATGATTACTCTTCAGACGAAAATAAGATCTGTCTTGATATAAAAGCAAAGTATTACCCTTCTGATCTGAAATTGCTCGCCTCAGTTAAAAATTTTAAAAATATAAAATTTAGAATTAAAGAAGATTTTATAAATTACAATTCTGGGGATCAGGTTAAAAAATACGGAAAAGGTCTTATAATTCAAAAGACCAAAAATGGAAATGCTCTTACATCATTTCTACAAAACAAAAAAACAAGTGCTGATTTTTTTGCAGGGAAAAAAGAAAACATTGAATTAAAGCTCTTGCTCGACCATATTTTTTCAGATAATACATCAAAATCTGACGTTCATATTCCGATTTTAAAATTAAAATACATAAACAGCAAAACAGATGATTTTAAAATAATACTGAAAAAAGACAAATTCAGCAAATACAAAGCCGATTTTATGGTTGGACGACACAAATCTGAAAACATAGATATATCTTTTGCTGACAATTATAATGTATTTAAAATAATTAAAAATAACAGAGAAATAAGAGTTTTCCTCAACGGAAAATTCACAGGTGCATTTATGTCTGCAGGCAATATTGTTGATAGTGTTGAGGTAATAGTTGATCAGCAAACCCTCTTAAAATCTATAGAGATCAAAGAAATTTAACTAAAAATACTAACAAGGGAGCATTATGGAATTTAAAACATTTAAAAAAAACAGCAGTCTGGTAATAAAGATAATAGGAAGAATGGATGCTTCAAACTCACAGCTTTTTGAAAAAGAAGCAAACAATTATATTGATAATGATAATGAAACCAACATTGTAGTTGATCTTGACGAGCTTGAATATATAAGCAGTGCCGGTTTAAGAAGTATTCTCATTGCCGGTAAAAAACTTAAAAGCTTAAACGGTTCCTTAAAGCTTTGTAACTTAAACGGAATGGTTGAAGAAGTATTTGAAATATCCGGCTTTTCAGCTATTTTTGAAACATTTGATTCTTTAGAGGAAGCGATTGAATAATCAAAAAAACAGATTCCATATTTCTGTTAATGCTGATCGTGATAATTTAAACAAAATCATTGATTCAGTTATAGAATACTATTTGTCTATTTTTGGCAGCGAAACAATCTATCATAAACTTGAACTTATACTTGAAGAAATACTTGTAAACATTTGTGATTATGCTTATGCCAATAAAACCGGTCTGATTGAAATCAATGCACATTCAGATCATCCTTTTTTCTATGTTGAAATAATCGATTCTGGCAAGCTGTTTAATCCGCTTGAAAATGAAGAACCTCAGACCAGTCTTTCCATTGATGAAAGAAAGATAGGCGGCATCGGTATTCATCTTGTCAAAAAGTTTTCTGATTCAGTTCAATATTTAAGAAAAGACAATAAAAATATTTTAAAATTTTCCATAAAAGCCGGTAAAAACTGAATTTAAAATATAAACGGAATTAAAATGCTCTACTCTTTTCAGACAAAAATTTTGATTATTATTGCAGTAATTTTTTGTTTATTAACAGGTTCTGTACTCTACCTTACAAAAACAGATGTTAAAGATGCGGTTTTAAAAGCAGAAAAAAAAAATATTGAAAATATAAACCAAATTATTCTTTTAAATATTGAAGGTAATTACAAAAACCTTCTTTCAGACAAATGGCAAAGCATAATAGATAGAAAAAAAGGTATAAAAAACCAAAGCCTGATTATAAATTCTGCAGTAAAAAAGCTATATAATTCCTTAAAGGAAACACCGGAAAAAAAGAAAAAACAAATAATTATAAAATGGCTGGAATCAGTTGAAACAGATTCTCAGATTTTTGCTTCAGATAAAAATCACAAGATTATTTATAATTCTGAAAAAAAAGAAGCATCTTACAATCTTTCACAAGTATACGATTTTAAATCAAGACCTGTTTCGGAAAATATAAACACAGAAAATTCAATTTATGATAAATATACAGTTTTCTCCTGGACAGATAAAAAACAAAAAAAAATAGCTTATCTTAAATTTGTTCATGAACTTGAATGGACTATAGGAATAGCAGCAGATATATCAGCAATCGAAAAAAAGGCAGAAAGAAAAAAAGATGAAATAATTAAGGTTTTAAAAGATAATTTTTCAAAAATTCAGCTTGGTGAAAAAGGTGGTATTTTTTTATTTGATAATTCAGGTAAAATTTTAATTCCTCCTTCTGATTCATCAGGTATTAAAACAGATGCTGAAATTATAAATAAATTAAAATCTCTTAATAATAATCCTGAAACAGATTCTTTAATTAAAATAAACCACAGCCTTTATAATGCTCAGACTTCAAAAGTAAAAGCTCTTAACTGGTATATTTCAGTTGTTTATCCGGAAAAAGAAATCCAAAAACCTGCTGACATACTTTTTAAAAGACTTTCTGTTATAATATCCTTAATTTTTATATCCGGTCTTATAGTTCTTATTTTTGCTGTTAAAAGATTTTCTGAACCTATTAAAAATCTCACAGAAAAAATAAAAACAATACCTCAAAACGATATAACCTCTCCTGATTTATACAATAGCCTTGAATCTGAGTTTCTTTTGAAAAGAAAAGATGAGGCAGGTGATCTTGCCAATGCATTTATATTTATGTTTAAAGAGCTCAGAAAAAATATTGATAAACTTGTTAAAACAACAGCTGCAAAAGAAAAAATTGAAAGCGAACTTAATGTTGCAAGAGACATTCAAATGGGAATTCTTCCCAAAATTTTTCCGCCCTACCCTGAAAAATCTGAAATCGACATTTATGCTTATCTAAAACCTGCAAAAGAAGTAGGTGGAGATTTATATGATTTTTTCTTTATTGATGAAAAAAAACTATGTTTTGTCATAGGTGATGTATCTGACAAAGGAGTGCCTGCTGCTCTTTTCATGGCAATTACTAAAACTCTTATAAAAATACAGGCAGAAAATGAACATTCGCCTGCAAAAATAATGAACAAAGTAAATAATATCTTAAGCAGGGACAACCCCAACTGCATGTTTGTAACTCTTATTATCGGAATTTTAAATACTGAAACAGGAAAAATAAGATATGCAAATGCAGGTCACAACCCTTTAATTATAAAAAATAAAGACAAAACCTACTTTAACAAAGGTTTAAGCGGTCCTGTTGCAGGAGCAATGGAAGATATTGAATATAAAGAGTTAACTGCAGAACTTGATAATGATGACCTTATCTTTCTTTATACAGACGGTGTAACAGAAGCAATGAATAATACAAAAAATCTTTTTTCTGACCAGCGCCTTCTTGATTTAATATCAATGAATTCATTTAAAACTGCGCAAGATTATATATTTATTACAAAGGAAGATGTTGTGAAGTTTACTGATGATGAGCCTCAGTCAGATGATATAACCATGCTTTCAATTATATTTAAAGGATAATAAAACAAAAGTTATAAATCCAAACAATGCTTTATAAAGCTTAGTTTATTAAGACACTTTTAATTATATCTTATTACATAAGGCATTATATTTACTTAAAAGTAAAAAAATTATCTTTTTTATTTCTGACAAATTAATTGTTTTTTACTTTTTTAAGTGATAAAAACAGTGTTTAAATAAAAAACAAAAAAACAGGGTTTTTAACACTCTTATGAAAGTACAGACTAAAATCTTTTTAATAACTCTTGCCATACTTATCAGTACGCTTGTTCTGAATTCTGTTTTAAGTATATCATCATTTGAAAAAATTTACTCAAAAGCTTTAATATCTACCTATGAAACAGGCGGTAAAAATTTTAAAAGAAAAATTGAGCAATCCCT
>JBNJGP010000136.1:0-4839 GCA_051747805.1 Candidatus Muiribacteriota bacterium | reverse complement strand
CATTATTACTTGGTCGCAGACCATTTACTGTTATCGTTAGATAACTTTACTATCACCTTTAGGTGATTTTACTAAGCTGAAAGCTTTTTACTTTTATGTAGGCCTGACCACAAAAGCCTTTTTAAAAAATTTGCTAAACTCAAGTAATTTAGTCTTTTATTATGAAAAAAGCCGGTTTAACAAAATAACCCAAAAACTATTTGCATATTTTGCCAAATAGCCAAATTTTCTATTACGATTATATCACTAAAAACGAAAATTTTGGAGTCAAAATGAAAAATCGACGCTGCGACCCCAAATTATGCTGTCCAGCATGTATATTATTCCTGCAAGTATTACAATAGCCGAGCCTGAAGATAAATTAAAAATAATGGAAAAATAAAGGCCTCCCTGGGTAATTAAAACTGTAAGCAGAGAGGAAAACAAATACATTTGTTTCAGATTTTTTGTATATTTTTCAACAATCATCGGTGGAATTGTTAAAAGTGCAATAAACAATACTATTCCAGATATTTTCACAACAACTATTACTGAGAGACCAATAAGTAGATAAATTAAATAATAATAAAACCTTACTTTCACCCCCTTTACTTCAGAAAATACAGGGTCATAAGAGACAGCAAGAATTTTTTTATAATAAAAAACGCTGATAAATAAAATAATTATAGAAAGTACTGAAATTACAATAATATCCTGAAGGGATACAGTAAGAATGTTTCCAAATAAATAGGTCATTGGCTCTGTAGCATATCCAGGCGCCATATTAATAAGCATAATACCAACAGCCATACTTAATGACATCACAACACCGGTTGCTGCGTCAGTTCTGCTTTTTCTATTTATTGTCAAAAAAGCTGTAAATAAAGCTGCTGCAATACTGAATGTTACCGCACCTAAATAGGGAGATAGTCCTAAAAAAATCGCAAGTCCAATTCCTCCAAACGAAGCATGGGCAATTCCTTCAGAAGCAAAAACCATTTTATTAACCACAATAAGCGAACCAATAATGCCACAGGGAATACTGATTATAAATCCGGAAATAAAAGCATGTCGTATAAATTCATATGTTAAAAAATCAAAAATCTCCATTTTTCTACCTTATCTTTTCAATTATTTCTGCCTGACATCCATAAAATAAATCTTTCATTTCATTAGTGATTTCAGGAAAATTATGATAACAGATTGTTTTATTCACGCAGGCAACTGAATTTGTCTGATTAATCAGCACGTTTAAATCATGACTTACCATTAAAATTGTTATTTTTTTATTAAGACTCTTTAGAATTCTAAAAATTTTTTTCTGTCCTTCATTATCGATTCCTGAAACTGGCTCATCCAGAATAAGAAGTTCCGGCTCTGCAATAAGCGCCCGGGCAATAAAAACACGCTGTTTCTGACCACCTGAAAGCCGACCTATTTTTTTATTAATAAGCGAAGTTAACTCCAGCTCTTTGACTAACTCCTTAAATTTTTGGCAATTACGGCCTTTTAACCCTAAGAATCCCATTTCAATGATTTCTTTTACAGTAACTGGGAAATTATAGTCCTCTGGTTGTTGCTGTGGAACATATCCTGCTTTAAATCTAGTTACACTAGGTTTTTTTCCAAAAAGTTCAACACTCCCTGACGAAGGTTTAAGAAGACCAAGTATTAATTTAATCAGAGTTGATTTACCCCCGCCGTTAGGACCAATTAAAGCAAGAAAATCCTTTTCTTTAATTTCAAGATTAATATTTTCAAGTACGTTTTCATACTCATATTTAAAATTCAGATTATTTATTTTTACTATTGTTTTTAATTCCATATTTTTATTCTTTTATTCTGCCAATTTCTCTGCAAAATTAATTAAATTTTCTAACCAGTTCTGAGCAAGCGGATCTGCCTCTTCAAGTTCTATTCCGGCCTGACTTGCAATTATTTCAGGTGCTCTTGCACTTTGACCAGGGTCCATAAAAATTTTTTTAAAATTTTCATTTTCAACAAGCTTGATTAAATCAATTAAATCCTGTGGTTTTGGTTCCTTTCCCTCAATCTCAACAGTATGCTGTTGAAGATTAAATTCTCTTGCAAAATATCCCCAAGCAGGATGATATACAAGAAAAGAACGATTGTTGAGCCCACTTAATTTATTTTTAATATTTCTCTGAACGCCTTTTATATCTGAAACGAAATCAATGTAGTTTTCTCTGAATATATCTTCTTTATCTGGATAAATTTCTGTCAAAATATCAAGAATATTTCTAGAAATAGATATTACATTTGAGGGCGAAAGCCAGACATGAGGGTCTGGCTCCCCTTCGTCGTGATGATCATGGCCATGATGATGAGTATGGGAAATCATCCGAATACTTTTAACATTATCATTAAGGTTAACAATTTTTAAATCATCTGTTACGTTCTTTATTCTATTAATAAGCACTCTTTCAAACTCAAGACCGATACTGAAATAAACCTTTGTATCAGAAAACTGCATAAGCTGTTTAGGTTTTATATCAAAAGTATGCGGATCCTGTCCGGGTTCTACAAGAATATTTACCTTAATATCTCCTCCGGTTATTCTGTCCACAAAATATTTCTGAGGAGGAATACAAACAAAAATTTCAGCAGCAGTTAATATTGAAATAAATAAAATAAAAACTCCTGAATATAATTTTTTCATAAAATTCCTCCTTAAATATTTAATTTTTACAACTTTTACATATACCCTGTATTTTTAATTCAATATTTTCTATTTTATTATTTTGGGAATAATCAATTAATTCAAATAAATGCTCCTGTTTAAGCGGTTTTAAACAGATAATTTTATTGCATTTATGACAAAAAAAATGTGGATGCACAGGATTATTATCCAGATTATTCTCAAAGAAACTTATACCATTAGAATTGGCGAATTCTCTTAATAATCCCTTTCTGACAAATAAATTCAGCGTTCGATAAACAGTTGCAATATCGACCTTTTTCTTCTGATTTAATTGATTATGCACTTCATTTGCATTTAAAGCCGAGTTCTGTTGAAATAACTTTAAGATTAAAATTCTAATTTCTGTCTTTCTCAATTTATATTCTCTTAAAATATTTTTCATATAATTATTTTATCATTTTGCAATTCATTTGCAATAAATACCACTGTCCTTTTAAATTGAACTTTTATTATTTTTTTTTTATAATAATTTTCATGTTTGAATTTATAGATTCTAAAATGCATTTTATGGCGTTAAATGTTATTTCTGTTTTTATTGAAGCTCTACCTTTTCTAATGGGTGGCTCAATTATTGCAGCAATGATTGAATTATGGGTTAAACCATCTTTTTTTGAAAAAATTATACCCAAAAATTACATTCTAGCTCTTTTTACAGGGTTATTTGCAGGTATAGTTCTTCCAGTATGCGAATGCGGAATAATACCAGTTGTAAGAAAATTTTTAAAAAAGAAAGTTCCTCTTCAAACTGCAATTATTTACATGATAGCTGGACCAATTTTTAATCCTCTGGTTATTATTTCGACTTTTATGGCATTCAGAGGCGATGTGGGTATGGTTTTTGCGCGACTTATTATTATTTCAGTAATGGCATTTATTATTGCTGTTGTACTTGGAAGAAATCCTGAAAATGTTTTAAAAAAAGAGTTTTATAATGAAATATACAATTCTGATAAAACCGAAAACGATAAAATTGCAATTTGTTCAGAAGCAGGATGTTCTCATAATCATTCCAAATCAAATCTACCATGGTGGATTAATTTAATTGATAATACTGCAAATGAATTTGTGTACATGGCTAAATTTTTAGCCTTAGGAGCAATTGCAGCCGGTTTTTTTAAAACTTATATTCCCTCTGAAATTATTTCATTAATGAGCGCGAATATTTTTACTGAAATAATAGTTATGATGAGTTTTGCTTTTCTTTTGAATGTATGCTCTGAAGCCGATGCTTTTGTTGCCAACTCGTTTAATATGTTTTCTAAAACTGCCAGGGTTTCATTTGTTACTTTTGGACCTCCTTTTGATTTAAAACAGCTTATTATGTACAACACTATTATAAAGAAAAAAGTTATTTTGAAAATGTTTGTTATTGGAACCATTGTAAATATTACCGGAGCGTGGATTTATTATGTCATTGCTGGTTAAGTCTTTTAAAGAGTTTAATATTTTAGGAAGAGTTGAAGCTTCTGTATTAATGTTTTTAAGCGGATATATTTTTAATCTTATTATATTTGATAAATATGCGTTGCTTTTTAACCCTAAATATATGGTTTTGAGTTTAATCGGGTCTAATCTTATGATGTTATGTGGAATATATCTTTTTTTTTATCCTACAAAATCCTCTTTTCATCGAGTTTTGATTTTTATTTTGCTTGCTTTGTTTGCATTTTTTACACCCCTTAAAGTTATTAACCCCGAATTTTTGCTTCAATTCCCATATTAGATTCAAATAAACTGTTTCGGGAGAGGTTAAATGAAACAAATTATTATAAAATTTTTTTTACTAACTTTTATTATCGGGTTTATAATTGTTCCAAATATCATTATCCTTCGTCAAACTTCCGGCTGTACATCTTCGCAGACAGAGGAAAATGATGGTGAAAATCAGAACCATCAGGAAATTAATATTGAAAAATATACCGATGATGAGGCCGAAAATCAAAATTCTTATATTGAAAAAGATGGAGAGAGATATTTAAAAATAAACGTAGCAGAACTTTATGTGAAATCACAACTTTCCCCTGACACTTTTGGCGGAAAAAACTATGTTTTAAGAGGGGTTTTTTTTCAGAACGAAGAATTAGAAAAAGAAAATAAGGCCTCCTTACTCCGTATGATGATTACCTGCTGTTTTGCAG
>JBNJGP010000135.1:0-4902 GCA_051747805.1 Candidatus Muiribacteriota bacterium | reverse complement strand
AAATGTAGAAAACTCTTTATTTCTAATGTACAGCGCCAATGCTGTACATTTTTTTAAGCAAAATTTGCTTGATTTTTGGGAATTTGAGTGATGTTGTGGGAATATAGAAAATAAAATGAAGTTTTTGAAGGTGATTTATTTAGTTTATTATGCCAAAG
The DNA here is from genome assembly GCA_051747805.1 of Candidatus Muiribacteriota bacterium. Taxonomy (GTDB): domain Bacteria; phylum Muiribacteriota; class Muiribacteriia; order Muiribacteriales; family Muiribacteriaceae; genus JBNJGP01. Next base: position 4,744 of record JBNJGP010000135.1, on the reverse strand, counting down.
ACCTTAACTTTAAGTTAGGGTTTTTAAAATGTATCACACTATAGTGTGATACATTCAGAGAGCTTTAAATTCGCCTGATTTTATAGTAAAGTAAAGGTATAATATTTTTTATTTTGTATTATAAACTGGAAATAATAGAGATTTTGCTATTCCGGTAGCAAGACAATATTTTGAAAAAGAATTTGAAGCATTTATTAAAAGAGATAGAGATAATAAAAGAGAAAAATATTTTTTTGACGAAAATTCTGGACATAGTTTATTGGTATATGATATTATTCTGCCAAACAAAAAGGCGATATATAAAAAACGGAAGAATCTGATTATTTTAATTTTTTAATTAAATTTAAATTTATGAAAAAATTAGAAAATTTTACAAATCTTTATGAGTTGTCTAAGACTTTAAAATTTGAATTAAGGCCAATAGGCAATACTCAAAAAATGCTTGAAGAAAACAAGGTTTTTGAAAAAGATGAGCTTGTAGCCAAGAATTATCAGGAAGCTAAAAAGTGGTTTGATGTATTACATAGGGAATTCATCAATGATGCACTTCAAAAGACGGAAATAAAATTAGAGTTGTTGCAAAATTTTAAAGAGAGTTATTTTGATTATAAGCAAGATAAAACTAGTGCTAAAAAAAGAAATTTGGAAGAGCAAGCTAAAAAAATAAGGCAAGATATTATATTTAATTTTGAAAAAGTGGCTGAAGAATGGCGGGATAATTATGTTGCTAAAATAAAAGACACTAAAAAGAAAAATAAAATAAAGAATCTTAAAAAATTAGAATTACTTTTTAAAGTGGAGGTGTTTGATTTTTTAAGGCAAAGATATCCGGAAGCGGTTATTGACGAAAAAAGTATTTTTGACAGCTTTAATAAATTTAGTACTTATTTTACAGGGTTTCATGAAACTAGAAAAAATTTTTATAAAGATGACGGGACATCTACTGCTATTCCCACAAGAATTGTAAATGAGAATTTACCTAAATTTTTAGATAATGTAAAAACTTATCAGAATAAGTACAGAGGCAAGAATGAAGATTTGTTCACTAAAAAAGAAAAGGAAGTTTTTGAATTAAAGTTTTTTAATAAATGTTTAAATCAAAAGCAGATTGATGAATATAATGATATTGTTGCTGGGTTAAGATCTAAAATTAACCAAAAACGTCAAATAGCGGAAAATAAAAACGATTTTCCTTTTTTCAAAACTCTTTTTAAGCAGATCTTGGAAGAAGAAAGCAAAAAAGAAATAGAAAGTTCTGATTTTATTGAAATTACGGAGGATAAAGAGGTTTTTAAAGTTTTGCAAAATTTTATTGATGAAAATCAATCTTATCTTCCTAAAGCTGAAAAAATATTTTTTGATTTTATAAAAGATCAAAAACAAGAAACCGGAATATTTGACATTTCTAAAATTTATGTAGCCGGAAGATTTATAAACCAAATATCAAATAAATGGTTTTCTGATTGGAGTACTATTAGAAGTTTATTTGTAGAAAAAGGAAAAAAGAAGCTGCCTGAGTTTATTTCTTTAGAAGATCTAAAAGAAAAATTTAATAATATTGAAATTGAAAAAAAAGACCTTTTTAGAGAGTCGTTCAAAGATATTTATGAAAATGAGGGTGATAATTATCAGATTTTTCTTAAAATATGGGAGGAGGAGTTTAATTCAAATTTGGAAGAATACAAAAATGCATTGAGTGGGACTGAAGAACTATTAAATAGCGAAGAAGAGTATAAAAATAGAAAAGATTCGGAGCACAAGGAAGTTATTCGTAATTATTGCGAAAAGTCGCTTTCTGTATATCAGATGATTAAGTATTTTTCTTTGGAAAAAGGTAAAGATAAATTATGGAATCCGGATGAATTAGAGGAGGATCCCGCTTTTTATGAAATCTTTAATGAATATTATCAAAACGTTCACACTTGGCAATATTTCAATGAATTTAGAAATTACTTAACCAAAAAACCATATAGTCAAGATAAGATTAAGTTGAATTTTGATGACGGAACTTTGCTTGATGGATGGGATGTAAATAAGGAAAAAGATAATTTAGGAGTAATTTTAAAGAAAAACGGAAAATTCTTTTTGGGTATTATGAATAAAAATGCCAATGATATATTTTCTGAAAAATACAGCACTGAAAAACAAAAAAATATAGCAAATGGAAGTTATGGAAAAATGGTATATAAATTGATGGCTGATCCCAAACGAGATTTCCCTAAAGGCATTTTTTCTAAAAAGGGAATAGAAAATTACAAGCCAAATCAAGAAATATTGAATATATATAACACCGGTTCGTTTAAAGTGGATTCGCCCAATTTTTCCGTTAGTAATTTACATAAAATAATTGATTTTTTCAAAGAGTGTATTCCCAAGCATCCAAGTTGGAGTTTGTTTAATTTTTCTCATGTAAAACCGACTCATAAATATCAGAATAATATAGGAGAATTTTATAATGATTTGATTAAAAATACTTGGCGAGTATGGTTTGAGTATGTATCTGAAAAGTATATTGAAGAAAAAAATGAACAAGGTGAATTATATCTTTTTGAAATTCACAACAAAGATTTTAACCCCAAAGCGGAAGGGAGAAAGAATCTGCACACTTTATATTGGGAGGAAGTTTTTTTTGAAAGGAATCAGGAGAATCCAATTATAAAATTAAATGGACAGGCGGAGATATTTTTCCGGAAGAAGTCAATAGAAAGAGAATTTGAATGCAGAACTAATAAAAAAGATTCTCATGAAATTGTAAATAAAAAAAGATATACAGAAGATAAAATTTTCTTTCATTGTCCTTTGACATTGAATTTTGCCAGAGATGAAATTACAAAAGACAAAAATATTTATAAGGGATCGGCAGACGCTTTTAGTGTAAAAGTAAGAGAGTATTTATCTGATAATCCTGATGTAAATATTATCGGCATAGATAGAGGTGAAAAGCATTTGGCTTATTATTCGGTAGTTGATCAAAAAGGTAATATTTTGGAGATAGATTCTTTTAATAAAATTAACGGAATAGATTATCACAAAAAATTGGACGATCTTGAAAAAGGAAGAGACCAAGCTAGAAAAACTTGGCAGGAAATAAATAAGATCAAAGAGATGAAACAAGGGTATATTTCTCAAGTTGTTAAAAAAATTTGTGATTTAATGGTAGAATATAATGCTATAGTGGTTTTTGAAGACTTAAATTCCGGTTTTAAGAGAGGTCGTTTCGCCATTGAAAAACAAATTTATCAAAATTTGGAATTAGCTCTTGCCAAAAAACTTAATTATTTGGTTTTTAAAAACAGAGAAGGAGATAAAGAAGGGGGGTATGTAAAAGCGTTTCAGTTTACTCCCCAAATTGATAATTTTAAAGACATATATAAGCAATGCGGTTTTATGTTCTATATTCCGGCTAGCTATACTTCGGCAATTTGTCCGGTTTGCGGGTTTCGTAAGAATATTCCGACTCAGATAGGTAATAAAAATAAAAATAAAGAGTATGTAGAAAAAATTAACATAGATTATGAAAAGGAAAATAATCGCTTTATGCTCTCTTATAAGTTAAGTGATATACAAGGCGGATCTCAAAAAATAAAACTAAAAAATAATAATTTTAATCTTTTTTCTGATAAAACTCAAAAAGATGAATATGTTTTTTATTCCGATGTTTCCAGATTGCAATTTCAGAGAAATAAAAGTAACAGAGGAGGAGAGATGAGATGGAGGGATCCTAATAAAAATTTGTTAGAAATTTTCAAGGAAAATAAAATTGATTTGGATGATGATGTAAATAGACAAATTAAAAGCGGAGAGTTTGAAAATGATAAGTTTTATAAGCCGTTAATTCATAGTATTCGTTTAATTTTACAATTAAGAAATGCTGTTGTAAAAAAAGACAAAGATAAAAACGAGATCCCGGAAGAAAGTCACGACTTTATTGAATGTCCGGCTTGTCATTTCCATTCCGAGAGTAATTTAAAAGGGTTGGATTTCAAGTACAAAGGCAAAGATGAGTTTAAATTTAATGGTGATGCCAATGGAGCTTATAATATAGCCAGAAAGGGTGGCTTAATCTTGAAAAAAATATCTCAATTCAAAGATAAATATAAAGATTTAAGTAAGATGGGAAGCCAAGATTTAATTATTAAGCAAGAAGAATGGGATAAATTTGCGCAAGAAGATTAAGTAAAATTTAAATAGTAAAACCCTGGACAAAACAGCATATTTATTATATAATATGCTGTTTTAATATTGTTGAATTTATGTATTACGATTATATTCAAATTTCTAAAATCAATGATTTTATTTTTTGCCCATATTCGCTTTATTTTCATAGCGTGTATGAGGGTTTTGATAGTTTTAATTATAAATCAAAATCTCAGATTGCTGGAAAGATTGTGCATAAAAATATTGATAATATCTCTTATTCCTCTCAGAAGAATGTTATTCAAGGAATGGAGGTGTTTTCCGATGATTATCAAATTATAGGGAAGATAGATATTTATAATAAGTATACAAAGGAATTAATTGAAAGAAAGAGAAAGATTGAAAAAATTTATGATGGTTATATATTTCAGTTATATGCTCAAAAGATTTGTTTAGAGGAAATGGGCTATAAAGTTGAAAAAATGACCTTATATTCTATTGTGAATAATAAAAGTTTTAATATTTCAATGTTAAAAGATCAGATTGAAAAATTTGATCAAAATTCCTCATTTTATTTAAATTTTGATCAAATTTTTCAATCTGATCT
>JBNJGP010000134.1:0-4975 GCA_051747805.1 Candidatus Muiribacteriota bacterium | reverse complement strand
TCTCTTAGATTCTGTACAATGAAAAACCAAAATCATCATACAATTTTTTTGTATTAGAGTTTATAAAATTTAGAATAATAGAATTTTTTTTAAAATATTCATATAGACTTTTCTAAAACGTTGATATAGTATCTCAAAAAATTATAAGATTCTTTTAAAACATCTTTATTTGATATATCCACTAAAGGAAGCTTATCATTCTGAAGAACATGCAAAGATTCAATCATATAAGCTAAGTTAAATTCTTGAAAAAAAGAATTAATATAAAAAGCAATTAAATTTTTATCACCCATCTTAATAGCATTATCAATGAGACAAAGATAAACAAGAATATTTTCTTTAGAACTTGCAGTTAATGTTTTTTCTAAGTAAAAATTTGATTTAGTAAAATTTGAAGAATTCTTATTTGCAAATCCAAAATACTTCAAAGATCTTTTATTTTCCGGATAATGTTTTAAGGATTTCAAGGCTGAACGATAAGCCGGGTCATGTTTTTTCAACTTCATTAATATTTTTGTTTTCAAATTGAAATAATCAGAACCAAAATATCCATTTTCTGTTAAAACTTCTATTTCTTTTAAAGCTTTATCATACATTCGTTCATTATAAAGACATAAAATATAATTCCACCTCATTCTTTTCGAATCAGGGAATATATTAAGTTTTTTTTCAGCTAAGTTAATACCTTTTATATAATCTCCAAATTGTAAAAAACAAAATATCAAATTTGTATAAATATTCTCTTTTGCACTGCCCTTTTTATATTCAATAAGATTTAAAGCTTTCTTATTAAGTATAAAAGCGGTTTTAAAATCTCCTTTGTTTATATATACATTACTTAAATTTATATATGGTCTGGAATAACTTCCACCTGTAACAGCAGCATGTGCCCACAAAGATTCTTCTGATTCCCATTTTATATTTGTTTTATAAGTTATTAACCCAAACCAACAGACAACAATTAATACAAGTAAAGAAAAAATGCCCCCGCGTATTTTATCTATTGAAAATATATAATTGTTAATTTTTAAAAAATAATAAACAATTGGTAAAAACAGAAAAAAAGATGGAATATAGTTTCTGTGTTCATAGATAAGTTCCAAAGGTATGATTGTTGATTCCACTATATGGTTAATTAAAAAAAATAAAATTGAAAAAGAAACCAATTTAAACCTATTAAAAAAAACAAGGCAGAAAGAGATTATAATAGCTATCGATAATAATGAAAAAAAAGTTGTGAAAGGCTCAAATAATGATTTAGACAACGAAATGTCATGCAAAATAGAAAATTTATCAGCAGATGGTAATAAAATCTGATTAATATAGAAAAAAATTACACGAGATTCAGTTAACAGGCGCTCTTTTAAAGAAAAATATCTTGTTCCATACCCTGAAAAAAAATTTGGTATATTTCCATCATAAAATATAAAAACAACTATAAACAACATCAATAAAAACGCTGGAATAATAATTAAAGGCAGTTTCTTAAAATGAATTTTGCTTTTAAAAAAAGATAATTCTATAAGTAATAAGGCTAAAGGCAGAACAATTGCATTTTCTTTAGAAAAGATTGAAAAAATATAAAAAACAAAAGAAAAAAAGAAAGAAAAATATCGTTTTTTTACTTCTTCAAATAAACGTCCTTTTATATAAAAAAGAATGGAAAGCAAATAAAAAAAAGCAGCCATTTGAGCCATACGCTGAACTATATAAGTAACACTTTGAACATGTATTGGCATTAACAACCATAATACTGCTGTCAATAAAGCGGTATTGTATGCCATCCTTTTACTATTTCCCAGATTCTTTAAACCGGGAGAAAAAAAAAGATAGTAAATAATAAAAAAAAGAATGAAAGAATTTAATATATGAAGAACAATATTAAATAAATGATAACCTATAACATTGTCTTGTCCGAAATACCAGTTTATTGCAAAAGAAAACATTGATACAGGTCTATAAAAATTATCGTTTTTATGGTCTGAAGGCGATGCATAGAAAGTATTTTTTACCGATGAAAAACTAATTTTATTTAGATGTATCTTGCTATTGTTTACAATATTTGGAAAATCATCAAAGTGCCATGTAGCTAGAAATGAATTGCTATATACTAAAAAACCAAGAAAAAAAAGAATCAACAAAATTCTAGTTTTAAAAGTAAACAATATATTACTACCTTATTTCTTTTCTATTAAAAATAAACACTGACAACATAAAAAGTATAAACGTGTATGTTATGGCATAAAATAAAGATAAAAAATACATATTGACTGAAATTGGCAAATTATGAACTACTTCTGTTGTGTAATTCAAAAATTCAAGATTTGGTAAAAGATAATATAAAAAATCAATAAAACTGCTAAAAAACACATTATTTGTTTCATTGGTTATCAATTTCAAATCCTTTGTAAAATGACCAATAACAAAAACACTCAGTGTAAACATTGCACTCAAGTTAGAGGATGAAAAACTCGAAAAGAAAAAAGCTACTCCGAGTATAAGCAGTAATTCAAAATAGATTGCTATAACTACATAAAAAAAATAAAAAGAAATCCATTCTCCCTTACTATAACACATTAATATTACTAAAAATGTCATAAAAACAACTTCTAAAAAGATTGTAAAGCATAAACCAAAATATTTACCTAAAAGAAACTCCCATCTTTGAACAGGTTTAGCAAGCAATACATATATAGTTTTTTTATCCAGCTCCCTTTGAAACAATCCAATACCTATAAATACAGCAATCAACACACCAATTAGAGAAACAGCACCTAAACCAAAATCTTTAATAATTTTAACAGGATCACTAATTGTCAGACTGCTTAATATCCAGGAAAAGAAAAGGAGTGCAAAAGCAAAAAAAATTAAACTATAAAAAATTTTATCTCTTATAGCTTCTCTAAGTGTATTTAAAGCTATTGAATATATTTTTAGCATTTTAACCTACTTATAGTTAGTTATATAAATATCTTCTAATTTTCTTCTTTTGGGTATAAGTGAAATTATATCTAATTTTTCTTTTTTAACCAAGTTAACCCAATATGGTATAAATTCACTATTAAAAATAGTAATAATTGTAATATCATAGTTTGCGTCATTTTTTATAGACCCATATTTTTCATCACTTATAATAAAATTATTTTTTCCTTTGCATATTAATTCCCATTCATCAATGTTTTTGCTTACAAAATCATTAATATCAATAATTTCAGAAACAGTCCCATTGTTTAATATGCAGGCACGATCACATATCATTTCTACATCTGACAAGATATGTGATGAAAAAACAACTGATTTACCTAGTTCTCTGCAAGATATAATTATATCCCGCATTTTTTTTCTACCGAAAGGATCAAGCCCAGACATCGGTTCATCCAAGATTAATAAATCAGGGTCATTTATCAAAGCCTGAGCAATGCCTATTCTTTGCAGCATTCCCCTTGAAAATTTTCTTAATTGAATATTTTTTACATCTTCGAGTTCAACCAAGTTTAAAAGATAACGAATTTTATCTTCGATTAGTTTTTTCTTAAACCCAAAACACCTTCCGTACAGTGCCAAAATCTCAACAGGTGTTAAATAAAGATAAAAATATGGGTTTTCCGGTAAAAAACCAATTTTATTTTTAACTGATACAAGAGGCTTCTTTGACTCAAAAAAAATCTGCCCCTTATCTTGTCTTATTAATCCTAAAATAACTTTAAATGTAGTGGTTTTTCCAGCACCGTTTGAGCCAAGATAACCAAAAATCTCATTTTTTTTTATATTAAAATTTAAATCTTGAAGAACCTTTTTTGTTTTTCCAAGTAAACTTGTATATGATTTGCTTACACTTTTTACCTCTAAAAAGTTATTCTCGTTCAAAGTTGGACCTCCAGTTCACTTAAAAACATTATTCTATGTATACTTTTAAACGTTCATTTAACTTTGTATTGATAACTGATTTTTTATCATCAGACAAGAAATATGAACCTCCAAGAGGATCTTCAGGTAATTTCTCTAAAAGTCCGGACGTTACCAAATCTTTTATATCATTTGGTAGTGAGTTATTAATTTCAATATATTCTTTTAACGCTATTTCTATTAAAACAATATTTTTCTCAATTTTTATTTCGTTTAATCTTTTTTCAAGCTTTTCTCTAAGCATTTCATCTTCTGTGTTTTTAATAATCTCAACCAAAAAAGGCTCGGCAACATCATAACCACCTGATTTTGCATATAATTTAGAAACAAGCAATGGTAAATAATCAGGGCTGTTTGGATGTTTTGAAGCAATTTCAAGGTAAAATGCTGCTTTACTGAAATCATTCTTTTTATACATATAGTTAAAGGCAAGAAAAAAGGGGAGATACCAATATCTTTCGTCGTTTTCAGGAACAGAATTTAAACCTTTTTTTAAAATAGATACACTTTTATCTGGTGCATTCAACTCTGTTAAAAACAAAATTCCGCCAAACTCATAAGGATACTCAAAAAAAGGATCAAGGTCTGTTATTATTTCTAGAATATGTTCAAGCCATTTATGATCTAAATCTTTTGATGAATGCCCACCAAAATAACCCAAAACTTTAATCCATAACAAATCTGCAAAAATCATATCATAGGACAAAGTGATACCTTTAAGAAATTTACCTGAGGGTAAATACATCATTTCATTCATAAATTGATTTTCTGGTTTATCAAAATAAAGTTTATGATTTAAAACAATATTTATAATAATAATAAAACAGAAAAAAAATATTAACAAATTTTTAATAATTTTTTGCATTTAATATCTATTCTTAAAACAAGAAGCACCCAATTTTTCGGTGCTTCTTGTTTTATATATCCATTTTTAAATTAGAATTCACCAGGAGTTAAATTCTGTACCTCTCCAGCTTTTGTTGCTTTCTTAGAAATATTACCAGTACTTGCTACTGTACCTACTGAAGTAGAATATGCAAACTCACCATTTGTGCCGTTATCATCTAAG
>JBNJGP010000133.1:0-5007 GCA_051747805.1 Candidatus Muiribacteriota bacterium | reverse complement strand
GCAGCTTCATGCCTTTGTTCTTCGGCTGAATAATCTAAATTTTTTAAATCTGTAAGCTTACGTGAAATAATTTTTAGTCCATTTTGAGAGTACTTCCGTTCACAGCTTTCATAGGTAATAGGACATTTGTTCATGGTACTTCCTCCACACTTACGGCACCAACCAGGTCTGCTCCGGTTGCAATTAATTGGCTGAAATAATCATCCTTATCTATTTTTTTATATCTCAATAGACCATCTAACTGTATGCCTTCAGGTAACAGCCCATCAAAAAATGGCGGAAAAGAATTAAAAGTGAATTCTTTAAACTCAACAGGCATAGTTAATGAGATCGGTTCACCTTTGTATTTATCATCATAGACGAACTTATACTTCTTATTTCTTTCAACCTCGGTTAAATAACCAGCCAGTTTATTATGCATAAATACTTTAGCTGTTTTCATGTTCTGTGTTATATTTATCCATTAATGGACTATTAAGTTCTATACTAATATTTAATGCTTTTAGTACACTCTTAATTGATTTAAACTGGACTGTTTCTTTTCCTTTTTCAATATCAAATACAACCGTTTTACCAACACCAGCCACATCAGCTAATGATTTTTGACTTAGTCCTGCCTTTTTTCTGTGATATTTGACAATATCCGCAAGATGTTGTATATAATCCATGTTAAATTACTGTTTAGACAGTAAAAATATATGTTTTTGTTCAATTATCCAATTAATTTAGGTTAAAATCAACAAAAATTACTGTTTAGTCAGTAAAAATATGTGTTTTTAATCTAAATTTGGAAGAAAGTAGATAATAATTAGTATATTTACTGTTTTAGCAGTAATAAATATCGATTGTAGTTGAAGAAATTCTATAAATATTTACAACTGTGTTACAACTTTTGATATTTTTCAAATTGCATAAAACTTTATAAATAAGCATATTGTGCTAAATTTATTACTTTCTGTATCGGGGTAAATAGTAAAAATAATTAGTAACAATTTCATTTCTTCTTATTATTTGTTTTTGTTACTTTTAAATTTTCAAAAAAATACAAATAGGTTTTGGAATTAATAAAACTGTTTTTAAATGCCTAAACCCTTGTTTAATAGTAGTATGCTTAAATTGAATAATTCATGGAAAAATATGGAGAATTTCTTTTTGAAGTCGAATCAAAGGATATAAATAAATGCCTGAATAAACTTACCGAAGAGGATATTGAATATTTGTGTGATTATAAAATTTTCAACAGGGGATATGATTATTACCATGAAGGAATGGTAGGAGATATTCACATAAATCAAATTGAAAATTCCATTTCTGCTGTGGTTCATGGAACACGAAAATACAATGTGGAAATCTTTATTGATGATGAAGAAATTCTGGGTACTTGTTCATGCGAATATTATGATGTATGTAAACATATTATTGCAACATTGATTAAAGTAATCGACGAAGGTGTTGAAAATATTCCTGAAAGTAAGGGTATACAGAAGTCAATAGTTAATTCGTCTGAATTTTTAAAATCTCATCTTAAACAACTATCAAAAGAAGAATTAATAAATCTGGTAATGAAATTCGCACCAGAAAACTATATTATTCAAATTCAGAATAGTAAAACAGGGAAGAAAAATGCTTTTGAAATTTTTACCAAAGTAGAGAAAAATATTTTAGGTTTTTTTCAGGATGATGAGTTGCTAAGGGATCCATCAGGTATGGAAGCAGCCTTAATGGAGCAACTTAACAAGTTAAAAGGGCTTGAAAATAAATTGCCAGATTTGATTGGGAAACTAATCCTAAAAATCATGATGGAAGTAAACAATGCTTTTGATGAAGGCTATTTATATATTGATAATTATTATGAGGAGGATTATTTTGAATCTCAGGAATTTGATAATTATGTTATCTCATATATCAAACAATTGCCTTATAAGGACAAAATGAAGTTTTTGCCAGAGTTGGACAATACATTAGGACAAATGTCTTATAACACTTTTGAACAAATACCCGATAAATATAACTCTTGTTTCTCTGATGAAGAATCGAAGCAAGTAGCCAATTTTATTATTACCAACGATAACAATATGCAAGAGTCTTTCATATCAAATTTGTATGATATAATAGAAAGTAATCTTAGTATTGATGAGAAAGAAAAAATACTGGATAAGATTTCAGGTGTTAAACAGGAGCATTTTATCGCCTTACTTAAATTACTAAAATCACAAAATCGCCATGAAGAAGCATATGAACAGGTTGAAAAACATCTAGCAATTAATAAGGGGTTTGTAGAAGATAAAATCATAGAGCTATACCTTGATTTATGCGTAAAAACCGGAACAGATTTTTATAGGGCAGCTATGGTTTCAATAAATCATAATCCAAATGAAAAAATCCTGTTAAAAATAAAATCTTTTAATAAAGTTGATATTAAAGCTTTTGAAGACATTCTGAAAAATAAAAATCCCAATGATTTTCTTAGTTATCTTGAAAAAGAAAAAAGACTTAAAGAAGCCTTTGATTTAATATCAGAAAAAAATAAGTTTCATGATAATACAATCTTTTTATTTTTTAAAAGAAACAAAAAAGACCTAAGGCTTGAAGCTGAACAATATTTTTTAAGCAGAATTAATAGTAACCTGGCAGATACAGGGGAAAGTTTTTACGCTAAGATTGCTGAAACAGTTAGTCAACTAAAGCAAATCAACAATAAATTATCGCAAAAAATTGTTGCTGATATTCGTATGAATTACAAAAGGCGAACAAAATTAATGAGCATGCTTCAGCGATTTTAATAAATATTTAAATATGAATACAAATCAGTTGATGAACGAAATTTTGGCTGTTTTGCAAACCATCCAACAGAATAAGGACAAACTTGAGAAATTACATCAGTTTGTGATGGATGAAATATATGAAGAGCCTGAAAAAGAACAAATTCCGGAGAAAATTAGAAAGCTTGTTTCTGAAATTGCAGAAACCATTATGATGGGCATGATATGCTTTCTTAATCCCGATACGTTCGAAATAGAGTTTATACCCCGGGAAATGATAGTCGATCCTGAAGAATATGAAATGATTACAGGAGAAATTTACTCAGATGCAGAAATGAAATATCTAAAATGGAGGGAATTTATCGAAGTGGAGCCCATGGAAACCCACGAGTCATTTATGGTAATGGAACATTTTATTGATGAAATTAGTGATCATAATTTACAGAAAAGGCTAATTAGTGCATTAAACAGGCGCAAGCCATTTGCCAATTTTAAGTATATTGTCGAAACCTCTGAATACAGGCAGCAATGGTTCGATTTTAGGCAAAAACAATGGGAACTTTATGTTTGGGATTTTATAAAAACAAGAATTAACATAGAGTAATCATTTTATTTCTTTTTTTGCACTTAAATTTGCCAAGACATATAACATTTACTATTTATTCATTTTTTTCTTTTTTAATAAATCTCTCGCGAGATCTACAGACATGCAACAAATATTTCTAAAAGAGTCTTTTCCGTTTTCTATCATACGAAAGGCATTGAGAAAATTATAATACGCCATTTTTGCCCGCGGAGTGTTCTTAGCTTCAACAAGTGTGCGAAAAGCAAAATTCCGGTATTCCTTAGCAAATATTTCATCAATAAAAGTCTTTAACGTTTTGTCAGATACTTCTGTTGGTTTATCAAGTATTTTCTTTTCCTGTTTCTTTTTTTCTTTTGTACTATTTGCCATAATATCCCTAACAATACCCTGTTTTACTGCATCGTAATCTTTTTGTGAGTGTATTGGCCATGCCATTAACGAATTGCCGTTTTTATCGGCAGGGTACAGCCAAATGGTTTTCTTTAATTTCTTTTTAATTTTTCTCGGTAATCTGAAATATTTGACTTTTTCCATACTTTTATTGTTTCTTAAATACTTCTGATAGATTAACATAGAAATTCTGTTTAAAAAAATCAAAAGCTAAATCTGTAATCCCGGTATATTCATATGGTAAATGTTCCATCCGCCATATTCACAGGGCTTAAACTTAAAAATTCCATTGCCTTTGAAAGTTATAGATTCTGAACTTTTATTAAAACACCCTTTGTAATGAATATTACAGCTTAATTGTGCGTCTGTTTTATCTTTATTTATGATTATTTTATTTATTTGATTTGAAATGATTTCGAAATAATCGTACGAATCAAGAAAGTTGTTAATCTTCTCAATCACAATTTTTTCATCTAACTTCTCTTCTTTTGAGTTTATGTAATTTTTTGTATTGATGTATAACAAATCATAGCCATCTCCACCAATATTTTCCATTTTTGCCATGGTCATCCTGAAAAAATAATCATAAGCCTGCTCAATATCATATTCAGCGTTGGGATGAAAATCTTCATAAATGAAACAAGTGTTCATCCCTTCAATACGAACATTGTTCATTTCATATACAAAAAGTTCTTCTGTAATAAAGCGGTATAACTCTTTTTTATCCACATCACATAAAGTATCCAGGCAGATGTTGTGATCGTTCATTATATCCATTAACCTTTGCAGTTCGATGGAAATTTCTTCTGGCTTTAGGTCGTGAAATTTTTTAAAAGTTGGTTCTCCAATATATTGCCAGAGCTTGATAGTTTTAGAATTACTGAACTGTTGCTCAAACTGTTCAATACTATTTAACCATTCGTTTTCTAATTCTGGTGAAATATTGCTTTCCTGATTAAAACGGGCACCATATTTCTCTTCTAACTCTTTTTTCTTAAGTTCATTATCAATTTTTTGATTGTAATTGTCGTTTTTAATATTATTCATAACCTATAAATGTTTGATTTCAAGTACGAAATTAACAAAAAACAGTTATTCACTGCAAATAAGTAGTTAGGAATAGATTTTAATCATCTACCATGCAACTTTTATATTTTAAATCGGTTTGTGTAAAAACCGATTTTTTTGTATATTTGGTTTTTATAAAAATCAATTTTAGGAATAAAATGGATAAATTAATAGCAAATTCGGTTAATCTGATAAAATCTG
>JBNJGP010000132.1:0-5013 GCA_051747805.1 Candidatus Muiribacteriota bacterium | reverse complement strand
AATTCCTAAAGGTATACTAACAGTATAACTGGCAGCTATCACAAAACCATCTGTCAAGTTATGTAGCCCATCCCCTATTATATTAATAGGAGCAAGTGTGTATGCATGATTATGTATCTTTTTTTTGCATCTGTGCTTCCAGTGTATTAGTTTTTCTATTAAAAACATAAAAATGAATCCTATAAATATTATTATACCAGCAATCCTGAAATCAGAATCATGATGAAATATTTCTGGAAGTAATACTAAAAAAACAGCACCTAAAAGAACACCAACTGAAAGACTTAATAGATTAAGAAGTATATTATCATTTATTTTCTTTTTTAGGAAAAAAGGTATGAATACTACTGCAGATATAAAGGAAATCAAAAAAGAACTTAAAATAGCATATAAAGCAATCATAATAAAGAATATTGTTATTCACTATATAAATTTTTCTGGTTTTTCACTGGACAAACACGCGCGTGGAGTATATAAAGAATTATGATATACTTATTCATGTGATAAAAATGATTGATCTATCAAATAAAACTATTGAAAGGATTTTTTACAATCAAGTAAAAAAGATGACTCTCGGAAAGAGGGACAGTTTAAGTTATCAGTTTAGTGACTGTTGGATAGGGTGTTAAAATGAAAGATATGGATAGAGTAATTGCAAGGACTAAATCAAGAGTTTATACACTTGAGAATATAAATCTTATATTATAAAAATGAGAAAATATATTGATTGGAAAAATTTTAAGGAGTTTGCCGAATGGAAAAATAAGCAGAATTTTTATGGTAATGCTTTTATATTAAAAAGAAGCTTAGTTCTGGCAACTTTCATCTTTATGTGCATAGTTACTCCTTTCACTAATTGGATGATACCTTTTTGGCCTAAATTGATAAAGAAAGATATAATTATAAGATATAATTAGACCTAAATTGATAAATAAAAATAAGAGAAATATTATTTATCCACCGAATTGCTCTTAACAGCTTTTGTTTTCCCATTTGGCAGAGCAAATTTTACAAGCGCTGGTGGCGGTGTGAATTTTCCCAATATACCTAATTTTGAATGTATTTTATAGGTTATTAACCTTTCTTCATACCCTTCAATCACAGGGAAATTCCATTTAATCAATGTACCTTTTTTAGGATGTTTTACTACTTTAGATGGTTTTAAAGTTCCAAGAGTGAACTCTTTTTCTATCTCTGTAATATCAGGTATTCTATCAACCACCATTACATTTTCAAGAACCTTGTTTGTTCTATTTCTAACACTTAATAATACCTTAATTTCAGATGTCCCCCCATCTTTTTCCCCCATAATTGTCATTTTTTTGGATATTAAAAGAGGACTTCTGAATGTGTAATAAAGTACAAGGACAAGTATCATAATAAGTATAATAGCGGTTGTTGTATAAAACCATGGACGATAATCAGTTGTTATAACTACTTTCTGGGTTTCAGCAGGGTCTAGCGATATATCAAATTCAAGATAACCTTTACCATCTTCTTTAACAAAATTTGAATCCGGTTGAGTTTTTGTAAAGAAATTTTCGAACATACCTATCTTATAGCTGAAAGTCTCTTTATTAGGCACATTACCGTAATTTGTAATGTTAACTTTATATCTTTCATACATGAATTTTCTCTTAGAAGAAGACTCTCTCTGGAAAAATATTTTGTTCTCGGAAATGTTGAATTGAAAACTTTTGTCTATAATAAGAGATCCTTTGTAAAAAGCTTTTACATCAAGATAAGCTTCCTGAGGTATTATGAAAGGATCAAGATCAAAATTTAAAGTCTTGATGAGATCATTGTTAGGCGGTATGGAAGTTGTGAAACTTTCTTTGAAAAAAGGAGATTCTAACACTACATCCAATTTGTTAATGTCAAGTGCGTTCCTATTTGAGAAAATCAGTTTAGTTTCCATATCTTTTCTTGGGTCTATTACAATCTTATCTTCCGCATTAAGGAATTTTGCTTTTAAAGATACTGATGGTTGGAATTCCCTGTGAGCATCAGATTTTATCATTATGTCTTTTATTTCTTCTTTATGTTCCTTTGTCCTTACTGATTTTACTTTTAACTTAAGTGAATATATTCCACTTTCAGAAATTAGAGATCTTGGATAAATTTCTAATGTAAATGTTTTGGATTCTCCTGCAGGAACACTAGGAAGACCATCTATTTCAGGAAAGTTAAAATCCCATGAAGGATTTGGTGAATACACAGAATATGAATCGTCAAAATTGTTATTATTATTTATTGTTAATTCAAAAACTGCTTCTTGATCTTTATATATTTTATTAGATCCTTCTGATTGAGTTTCAACCTGAAAAGAGAAATCTGCAAAAGCTACTGGCAACAATAAAGCCATAATAACCAACATAAAAACACTAATTGAAACTTTTTTTATAACACTCATGTAAATTCCCCTATAATTTTAATCACTTAAGTCATTTAAATAATTTTCTATTGTCTGGCACAATCACAAAAATGAGTGATATTGCGAACAAATGTTCGTTCCTCCGAGCGAACTTGATTAAATTTACGCTCCTGTAAGTCGTTTCGCTCCTTATCGTAAATTCAAAAATTTCTTCAAGGCAATATCATCACTCATTTTATTTTCTGTTCTTATTATCTTTCAACAGATTTCCTATAGTCATCCCACTTGTTTCTTCTTTTTTTTCTTCTTGTTTGGAATGTTTTAGTTTTTTTATAAGATTTATACCAAGCAATCTTTCAATTTTTCTAGCAATTTTGATATTTAAAGGTAGTTCTTCTGTTTCTATATGATGAAGATAAGAATCTTTTATCATCAACATCTTGGCAAGGTCCACTTGTCTCATTTTTCTTTTTTCTCTTTCTTCTTTGATTTTCTTTCCAGCGTCCGATATTATTATTTCTTCATAAATTTCTTTTTCTCGTTTTTTCTTATTTTTATTCTCTATTACTTTTTCTCCAAGAGAAGAACATTTTTTACAAACATTAAGAATGACGCCTTCAATTTTATATTTTTGAAGAGAACCCACTTCCTCACCGCACATTTCACATTGCATGATTATTTAGTAGGTAAAGGTTATTTATAAAATATCTGGATTTTTGGCACAATCAAAAAATAAGTGATATTTCGAACAAGCATTAATTATTTCAGGTGAACTTGATTGAATTTACGCTTCTGTAAGTCGTTTTACTCCTTATCGTAAATTCAAAAATTAATTCAAGGCAATATCATTACTTATTTTGTTGCATTTGCCGGATTTTTGGTATATTTAGTCGCCGGCATAAGATTTTTATTTTTCTTGAATTTTATTTTTCTTGAATTTTATACCTTCATTTTCAAGGAGTCTTTTTTGTTCTTTTTTTCCTCCAAAAACATAACCTTCAGATAAACTTAAATCGGTTCTCACAACACGGTGACAAGGAAATTTTTTTCTGTCTGGATTTTTATGTATTATGTTTCCTACAGCACGATATGCTTTCTCATTTCCTGCAAATCTAGCTATCTCTTTATATGTCATGATTTCTCCGGCAGGAATTTGACTTATCACCCGGAATACTTTGTATGTGAAACTCATTATAATTATGAAAATCATATAAAATTTATAAATATATTGAATATGACTTATATCTACAATAAAGAGCGATATTGGAAATACATAATTTTATGTCTCTGATTAATTTTAAATCAAATTTTTATTTATGTAATTTTCAATAGGCTTTATGTTCTTATCTGATTTATAATTTTTAGCTATATCTATTATATATTTCTTATTTATTTTTATACCCTTTTTTTTAAGCTCTTCAGTGAAATCAGATGAAGCTATATGCTGAAGAAATTGAGTTACATTACTTGGATTTTTCTTGAATATACCTCTTTCAAAATCTATCATGACAGGTTTTTGATTTTTTATTATTATGTGTTTACCAGGTCTTGTCATTTCTTCTTTCTGAAAACCTGCTATATCCATTTTATAACATTGTCTTATTAATTCCAATAAAACTTTTTTTATATCTTTAATATCAAATTTTTTGTAATAATCCTTCCATAGAAGGCCTTCAACATATTTATATGATAAGAAATTGTCAGAACTTTCATAGAATAAGGGACCTATATCAAGAGTATTTACAAACTTTAATTTACTTGATTCATTAGTAATAGCACTAGAGGCTTTAGTTTTTTTGTTCAAAATTTTTATTGATAGTTTTTCTGAATTTTTTTTAGCTGTGAATATTTCTCCGTGTTTTCCTTTAGCGAGAAATTTGATATTCTTGTAACCTTTTTTTTCAAGCTTTATTCTTTCTTCTCTTTTTTTTATATTATATATGTAAAGCATTTCCATCATATAACTTTTTTTTGATTCAAGTTTGTAATCCATACATTCCTGTGAAATTTTTTCAAGTATTTTCAATGGTTTTGAAAGATCCGAGAAAAGAAGCAAACATACTCCTTTATTTTCAAGATGTCCAGGAAGTTCTTCAAGAAAACGAAATATTGTCTCATACCCTTTTTTTCCTCCATATAATGCATTTTTTTCTGATTTTTCTGATATTTTTGATTTTGGAAGAGGCAGATAAGGTGGATTGAAAACTATTAAATTATATTTTCCCTTTATTTTTTCAAAAAGATCGCTTATAAAATATTTTTTGTTAAGTTTTTTTATAGCATCAGGATTTATGTCTGTCCCTGTATGATTCGAGGAATATTTTTCAATTTCTTGAGATATTCTTGCATTACCAACCCCTATTTCTAATGTTTTTTTAAATAAATCAGGGTGCTGTTCTGCATATTTTTTTATTTTTTCAAGCATAAGTAAGGTATCTTCTCTTATATCATATATGTAAGCCATATTTATGGATGATTTTCTATTTAGTTAAATATTTTTTGAGGCTATAGTCGCCGACATAAAAAATATATTTTATATTGCACAGAATAATTAAACGTTAATGGTTTAACTATTACGAAATTTGAGCACATGTATAAAAAAGAGTCAAATTTCCAGCCCGGTCTTTTATTGTCGTCAT
>JBNJGP010000131.1:0-5051 GCA_051747805.1 Candidatus Muiribacteriota bacterium | reverse complement strand
ATTAAAATTTACAGTGTTTTTGTTTTAATCTTTTAACTGTCAGCTTTTGCTGACTTTACTCGACCTTCGGTAAAACGAGTGGTCAGGCCGACCTTTGTAAGCTTAAGCTCGGGCTCGGCACAGACCCCCCGCGAAATCAAGCTTTTTAAATGTCTACAAGTTAAAATTTCTATTTTTTGCTAACCTCAAGTTATTCATTTAAATTATTTGAAACAATTATTGTTCCGCTTTTTCTGTCAACTCTTCCATTTTCATCTCTTACAGTCAGATGAAAAACATAAATACCGGTTGGAACTACATTTTCTGATTCATCCCTGCCGTCCCATTCAACTGTATTAATACCGGCATTCATACTTTGATGGTATGTAAGCTCTCTGATTTTCAAACCCGTCCTATCAAAAACAAGTAAGGTCACCTCACTGTCATTTTTCAGCTCAAACTTTAAAGTAACAACTTCTTTATCTACATTTCCGGCTGGCGCAAAAGGATTTGGTGAAACCACAATATTTTCTACTCCCCCAGTATTGTGTTTGTAGGAGTCTGCAAAAAGACCAAATACTGAAAAATGATTAAAACTAGCCGTTACTGAGTAACTATTATTTTCAGTATTGACAACTTCACCACCAATACGCTGCCAAACTCCCTGCGCTGGATTAAAATAATAAATTTTAATATCCTCAGCCTTAAAACCAGACGGTATATCCTCATCTTTAAAGGGAAAAGACACATCTATAAAACGATTAAAAGGATTTGAATGGTCTGAGTTTAACTTATAAAAAAGCCCTGTTTTTTTCAGAAATTCATCTTCATCAGGTGGCACTACTGAATTACCAAGTTCTGAAAGAGTTTTTTCTGAAACTGTAATTGAAGTTTCTTTTGAAAAAGAATTTGGACGGATATTAAAAACTACTCCACTCTGAGTTTCAAAAATTTCTTCTTCATTTACTTCTGAAACGTTTATAATATTGTTGTCTGAACTTTCAATATTTAATGAAAAAATAAATAAAAACGTAATAAAAGAATATAATAAAGCTTTTTTTGACATACCCTCTCTCCTTGGATTATTATAATTAATTATGAAACATTACTTTCCTTATTTTATATTTCGACAAAAGAAAAAATTTTTTTTAAAAAATATTTGCATTTTATTTGTTTTAATTTCTCCAGTTTTTTTACAATCTAAGGAAAATCCTCTTTTTATTATTGAAAACTTTAATGAAATTTCTTCCACTTTTGGTGAATACCGGGGGAATTCACTTCATAAAGGAATTGATATACCTACTAATGGTAAAACCGGGTACAAGGTTTTTGCATTTGACGACGGTTATATATTTAGAGTTTTATATTCATGGACAGGTTACGGAAAGGCAATATATATAAGACATCCTGAAAAGAATTTAGTTTCAGTTTATGCCCATCTTCAAAAATTTGAAAACGATAAACTCTTACTTGAAGATATTATAAAAGGCAAGAGAAAAAGAAATTTGAGAAACCATTTTAATTTTTACCCCTCACCTCCAATTAAAGTGAAAAAGGGTCAGCTTATAGCATATTCAGGAGATACTGGATTTGGGTACCCACATCTGCATTTTGAGCTGAGATCACTGGATAATCAAAAAATTTTAAATCCAATTGCTCATTTTAATATAAAGAATTCAATTTCTCCACAATTTGAACGTGTAACAGTATTGCCCGCAAAAAACAATTCATTTATTAATAAAAAAGCAACTAATCAAACAATCCCTTTAAACAGGATAAGAGATGATTTTTATGTTTCAAAGAACACATTAGAATTTATACCGGGTTCTAAAGTTTGTTTTTCAGCCATGATTTTTGATAAATTTATAGAGGATTCCCATAATAAATTAGGAATTTATTCACTTGAACTTTATCATAATAATGAAAAAAAATATTCTCTTAAATTTGATAGTCTGCCTTTATTTGAACAGAGAGGTTTAAAATTCTTTGAATACGAAAATACAAACCTTGGTCCTACAAAATATGATTATCGTTTTTATAACCCAGATAGCGGAGAAGGATTTATAGAACTCCATAAAAAATCAAAAAGTATTAAACTTGTTGTTTCTGATTTTCATAATAATAAAACTGTTGCGCTAATCGACCTTGTTGCTCAAAAAGAGCAAAAAAAACTTCCCGACCCTCTGTACAATCTGAAGGGAGAAATGGAAGTAAAAAAAAATTTACATTATTATGATAATCATATAAGTCTTGAAATCTCTCCTTCACTTTCACTTAAAGAAAAACCCTATATCATATACGAAGGGAAAAAATATTACAGTATATTTGATAAAATCAAAAGTTTTAATTTTTCTCTTCCTTATAAAAATGACTTTCCAGAAGCATCATTGCATTTAACTGATTTTAAAGGCAAAAATTATATAAAGAAATTTGAACTTGAATCCTTTAATATTGAAAGGGGAATTAATTATAAAGATTTTAAAATAACTTCTAAACAAAATGATTTTTTTTCAATAAAAACAGGAAAAAATTCCCATAAGAAAGCACAGTCAAATACTTTAACCATTTATCCTGAAAATAAATTCATAAACAAAGTGCTTAATATTAAATTTCCTCTAAAAAAAATATGCACCCAAACTTCTTTTTATTATCTAAATATCACAAAAAATGAATGGGAATTTTTAGAATCAAAAAAAACTGAAAATTATTTAAAAGTTGAAACTAAAAAAACCGGCTCGTATTCATTAATAAAAGATGATATTCCACCTGAAATAATACTTAGACTTGCCGGTAACAGATTAATTGCTGATTTTTCTGATAACCTAAGCGGAATTGATTATAAAAGCATCAGAGTTTTTGTAAATAATATCCCTGTTTTATTTGATTATGATATTACAAGAGGACGTATAAATATGCCACTTATATATGATGGTAGAGAAGAACTTCATATTGAAGTTTCTGCCCGCGATAAACAGGGTAATATAAGTATAGAAACAATAAAAGCCACTAAAAAATAAAATTATCTTCCAAAAGCATTAATAATTGCATTTATAGTTTGAGAGGACATTTCTTCCCCGGGCGAATTTACAATTACACCGGCTTCTTTAAACTGCGGTCCTGCCTTTCCAAGGTCTCCATTTAAATAATACAAAACGCCCAGAAGAGCGTGAACCTGCGCATTCGTTACATCGGGACAATTCTCAAATTCATATACATATTTTGCGTTATGAATGTTTAAATCCTCTAAAAGCTCTATTCCCTTCTGGAAATTATCTTTATCCATAGTATGAAGATAATATCCAGCACGTCCCACTTTTGCATCATCTGAATAAATTTTTGCTTTTTTAAAATGTTCTCCCGCATTTTTAAAACCATCTGTTTTTACTGTAGCCCATCCAAGTCCATTATAGAGTTTTGCCTCAGTCTCCTCATCAAGACCATCATTATTTTTTAAAGCATCTTCAAAAGATGCTTTTGCAGAACTGTATCCACCAGCCTCAAAAGCCTGCCAACCGGAGTTAACCGCGCTTCTATTTGTAACCTCGCTTACAGTAGTTACATTTCTTGAAATTGTTGAATTACCGCATCCTGTTAGAAAAAACATAAACATTGATATCATTAAAATAATTACAATTTTTTTATTTATATTCATTTAAACCTCCTCTGTGAAAAATTCTAAAAAATTTATTTTATAACAGAAATTTTTCCTCTGCTGACTCTTTTTTCATTTCCCTCAAAAATAAGCTCATATATATATGTACCATTTGAAACAGTTCGACCTCTTTTATCATTTAGAGTCCATACAAAATTTCCTTCATCTGTATTTGAAATTGAATCTCTATATACTAATCTGTTTCCCATAGAGTAAATTCTCAGCCCCACATTTTCTGCCAGACTGTCAAGTTTAAAATTAAACTGAGCTATATTAGAAACAGGATTAGGATAAACATTTAAAGATTCTACCTCAACTGCTCCCGGCGCCATAAACATCAACTGTGATTCACTTTTGTTTCCTGCATTATCATAGGCATGAACTACTATTTCATTTTCGCCCTCACTGTAGTAATTTTCAGGAGAATAACTTAATTTATTATTGTGAGATTTTTTAACAATTTTACCGTTAAGATAAAGAATTACTTTTTTAAGTCCACTTCCTTCTTCTGAAACTTCAACAACTATATCTTTTTTTCCATCAATAAGAGGCTGATTATGCGATATATTTTCAGCTATACGTGGAGCCGCCCCATCAATAAATAGAGCATAAGTTCCTAAGCTGTCTATCTCACCGATTATTTCATCTTCAGTTATACGGGTATTAACATATTCCCAGCCGGTTGAGTTTTTTTTCATTATACATAAGCCCTCTGTATTTTCATAAACATTTTTAAATGTTATTTCGCCCTCTTTCTGGAGTTTCAGGGCAGGAGCAAATACAGTATTTCCTGTTAAACGCTCTAATTCATTTTTATTTATTTCATGTCCGGCAAAATTTGGAGCCCCCGAGGCTTTTATCTCTTCTTCATCATAGCTTAAACTGTAAACATCCTCTGAATCCTTCTCAATTGAGTCTTCCTGAAGAGATACTTCAACACTTTCATCTACACTTGCCATATTAAAAGAACTTGAACGATTTATTACGGCAGTCCTGAAAAGGCTGAGCTGAGCTTCTCCAAGTGCCTCATAATCATCTGGCCAGTGCGAAGTATTACCATGTATATCAGTTATACTGATTTGCAAAGTTCTAATACCGTTTTGATTGGATTGAATTCGATGACTAGCCCCATACCAGGAGCGATCTAAAAGTGAAAACTCAACATCTTCAGAGTCTATTATAACTTTTGGATTTTGTTTTAATGGCTGCTTAGGTTTAACAAGTACCATAATTTCTCTGTCATCAAGTGGGTTAGGGAAAATTTTTGGAGTGTCAATTTTAGGTTTGGGATAAATATAAAAAGTTTGACTAGTAAAATAACCCATAAGATTTCCTGAAGTATCCTTACCACCCTGAACAATAATCTTGTATCCACCATTATAAAAATCACCAAAAATATCTTTATTTATTTCAGAAACCC
>JBNJGP010000130.1:0-5087 GCA_051747805.1 Candidatus Muiribacteriota bacterium | reverse complement strand
GAAATTGATTTGAAAAGAACTGAAGTAATTAAAAGTGTTTTATATTATGTTTTAAAAACAAATGATGTTGCCGGTGGATATTATATATTGACACTAAATAACATAATTACAGCCTCTATGTTAGTTAAGTCCGAAAAGATTTATAAAAAGGAGGATGTTGTTTATTTAAATTGTAGCATAAGCTTTAACAATGATTCTGATTATAAAGGTGATTCAGGGTTAATTTTTAACAATTGTAGTGTGTCGTTTTTTAATTGTTTAATAGAAGCTCCCCAAATTGATTTTGTATCTTGTAAAAATATAATTATTAAAAATTGTAATTTTAAAGGAGGCGGTCAAAAAAAGGACTGGATTACTATTAATCATGAATGGAGAAATAATATTAGCGATAATACTGTAAAGACAGAGTATGTACTAATAGCTAACAATTATTTCAAGAGCATTTCTTACGGTTTTATTCATAGAGATGGTTTAGTTCTTAAGAATATTAAAAAACTTATTTTATCAGAAAATGAATTTAATTCTCTTTTTTCATCTCGCCATCTTTTTTCTTTAGACTCAATTGAAAGTGTAGATATAAATGAAAATTGTTTTATCGAAAGTGGTGTCGACCTGAAATCTCCTAGACATCTTTTTGGTCTAACTCATAGTTTTTTTCTAATGTTTTTTCTAGAATCTTTATCCATGAACTTAAACATTGTACAAAAATGTTACGGAGAACATTTTTGTAGTAACAGTCAAGGTGGTATTGGTTTTGGTAGTGGTATTGGTAGTGGTAGTCAAAAGTCATCGGAGATTAAAGGAAAAATTTTAAAAACAAAATTTGAAAATTGTGACTTTGGTAAAGGACTTTACAGTATTTCTGCATCCCCACAATTAATAATTAAAGATATTGAGGAAAATCAACATGTTTAAAATTGATTATCAAGGTATAGAACAAATTTCAAAATTAATTACAAAGGCCTTAAAGCAATTAAAGCCTTTTGAATCAAAAATTGATTTAAAAAAACTTGAAGAAATAAACACTGATATTGAGAAAAGTGTAAAAGATTTTGAGGAAAATGACAGAAAGTTAAAAATTGGCGTAATAGGTCAGGTAAAAGCCGGAAAATCTTCTTTTATAAATTCTCTTCTTTTCAATGGTGCAGATATTCTCCCGAAGGCTGTAACTCCAAAAACTGCAAATCTTACCATAATAAAATACGACAGAGAAAATTCAATTGAAGTTGAGTTTATTTCAAAGGAGGAATTTGAAGAAATAAGTAAAAATGCTGATATTGATTCAGAAGATGAATATGTAAAGGTTTTTAGGGAAATAAAAAAGGCATATCATGATTCAGGTATTGATATTAATAATTATCAGAAACCTTTGAAGGAAAAATTTGATTCATATTCTGAGTTTGAAGGAAAGCTTGATGAGTATGCAGGTGAAGGTGGTAAATTTTCAGCCATTGTAAAACACATAAGCCTCTCAATTAATGATGAGAGGCTTAAAGGTATTGAAATAATTGATACTCCTGGAATGAATGACCCTGTTTTATCAAGGACTGAAAAAACAAGGGAGTTTTTAAGGTCAGCTGATGTAGTTTTCTTTTTAAGCGAGTGCGGACAGTTCCTTGATACTAATGATATGTCTATTTTAGTTGAGCAAATGCCTGAAAAGGGAGTGCAGTCTATGGTTCTTTTAGGTTCGCAGTTGGATTCGGCAATTGATGATGCTGGATGGAATTATGAATCCTATGAGGAAACAATTGATTCTGTAAGGACTGAGCTTAAAGAGCGTTCTGACTCTGTATTTGAAGATTTTATCAACCGGAAGGATTATCCATCAAATGTTAAAGATATTTTAAAATCAGCTTTTCCGCCTGTGTTTATGTCATCAATGTTAAATAATTTTGTAATAAAAGACCAATATTCCATGGAAGAAAATCGTATTATTGAAAGCCTGAATAATATGGGCAAAGATGACTGGGGAGGTTTTGAGTTTACAATGGAAATTTTTAAGGAGCTGGCAAATTTTGAGCCTATTTATGAATTTTTTGAAAAAGCTGCTCAGAATAAAGAATTAATTTTGCAACAAAAACTTGAAAATATGGTTCCAAATAAAAAAAGTCGTTTTGTCAAAATTTTAGAAAATTATTTTTCAAGTGTTGAGATTTATAAAGATAAACTTGAAAAGGGGGATGTAAAAAAACTTGAAAAGCAGAGAGCTTCGGTTGATAGTCAGAAAAATCAAATCATTGGAGCTCTTTCAAAAATTTCAAATAAAATTAAAGATGATATTAATAATTCAAAACTTGATATGGTCCAATCCTTTAGAACAGGTAAAGCAGATGCACATAATATTAACGAAAGAACTGGCACAGAAACTCATACTTCTTCAATTTATGTAAGCGATTCTAAATGGTACAATCCCTTTTCTTGGGGAACTGGACATACTGAAAAAACAACATATACATCAACATACAAGTATTGCATGGCTTCTGATGCAGTTGAGAAACTTATGGAATATGCTGATTTTTGCTGTGCAAGAGCAGAAGACAATTTTAATGAATTACTGAATCGGAAAAAAGTTAAGTTAAGTATCAAAGACAGCCTCCTTCATGTTTTACAAACTGATTCACAAAATTTTTCTCATGAATATTTTAAGGCTATTATTGAAGAGGCTGTCAATTCTCTTAATATTCCAGTTTTTAAGGCAGATATTTCAGAAGTTGAAAATACCATAGTTTCAAATTTTTCAGGGGAAATCAGAGGTGCATCTGAAATTTCGGATTTTAAACTTGCAGTTGTTGATTCCATAAATATTATTTTTGAGCGTCTTACAGAATCTGTGGAAAAGGAAATCAATAGAATTTATTTGGAAATTGATCAGATAAAATCAACACTTTTTGATTCTCTTACATCTCAACTTTCAGAAGATATTGAAAGGCTTAAAAAGGAACTGCAAAATCAGCAAAAAGAGCTTGAAGATTATAATAAGCTAATACTTATAATGAATAATTTGAAATCAGAAACATGATATAATCGGGAGAGTGAGTTATGCAAAGCATTGATAAAGAAAAATATATAAAAAAGTTTGATGAACTTGAAGGTTATTTTAAAAAATATGAAATTCAGGATAATGATTTCGAGAAAATTTTAGAAGATATACGAAAATATAAGGTAGCTGTTTTGCTTGTTGGCCCTTTTAGTTCCGGTAAAACTACAATGCTTAATATTTTGCTGGGAAAAAAAATTTTGGGGCTAGGCCTTTCACCAAAAACAAGTATTCCGGCTGAACTGACCTTTGGAGAATCAAACGAGTATTCGGTTGTTTTGAATGACGGTAGTTTTGAAGCTCTTGCAGAAGAAGATATAAAAAAAGGCTATGATATTAATAAATACAATTATTTTTCGTTAAAATTAAATAATGAATTTTTAAAATCTGTAAAAAATCTTTTGATTGTAGATATGCCAGGCTTTGATTCTGGAATTGATTTGCATGATAGAGCCATTGATAATTATATTGAAAAAAGCAGGGCTTATATAGTTGTAAATGATTTAAAAAAAGGCACAATAAAAAAAAGTATTTTAGATATACTTGCAGAATTGAATATTTTGAACAAGCCTGTTTACTGTCTTATAAGCAAATCGGATAAAGATTTATCTGCTGTAGAATCAACCGTATCTTTAACCCAAAAAAAAATTGAAGAAATAATAAAACTTGAAAGTATTGATTCTGTGTCTTCAAAAAATAAAAATATAGAGCCATTTAAAAATTTTCTTCTGGAAATAAATTCAAAGGCTGATAGTTTGTTTAAAAATGAATTCACCCGGATATTTATAAGTAAAAAAAAAGCAGTTTTAAATTATTTAAGTATCAGGCTTAAAAATTTTGATAAGGACTTTACAGAACTTGAAATTGAGGAAGAAAAATATGAAAAAGAGCTTGAATCTTTAAATAATGAATTTGATGATGCATGTATAAAAATTTCTGATTTGTATGACAAAACGGTAAAAGAAATTCAAGCATCTCTTCAAGAAGAATTAATGAACAGATCTGACAGATATGCTCAGTCTGCTTTAAATGGTGGAGACGTAAAAAATGATATTAACCTTGTTATAAGAAGAGTATATCTGGAAAAAATTAAAAATTATTTTGAACCTAAAATGATAAAATTTTTTGAACCGCTTCAAAATCAAATGTCTTCACTGGAAAATATAGATTTGTCTGTATCTTTAGAGGATAGTATGGAAGATATTGCTGTGATAAATTCTATTCAGGGATTGATTGCTTCTATACTTAAAAAAATAAAAAAAGAGATTAGTGAGTTTACTGCAGCAATTATTGGGATGATAAGTGATTTTTTTTTTGGAAAGGCCAAGAAAGCAAAACAGCTTGAAGAAGCCAAATCTAAAATGCGTTTAAAAATTCATGAAATTATCCCTTCTGTTACTGTTGTAATAGAATCGAATAAAGACGATATTCTTGAAAAAATTTATGAAACCATAAAAAAAGATATAAACGCAAGGGAAAATTTAATACACAAAGCAATGGGAGATCTAAGGCTTAAAAGAGAAAAAGAGGAAGATGAGCAAAATAAAATAAAAGAGAGTCTGAAAAATGACCTTAATCTGATTGAACTAATGTAGTTTTTAAAAGCCCGAAGTTTGATAATTTTTAATTACCTGGTGCGTTAAATCATAGATTTTGCATCAGGTCTTTCTTGAAAAAAAGCATTAAGAATGCTTTAAACAAGATTTCCTTTTGTATGAATCAATAAAATACATACAGGAGGTAAAATGCTTAAAGTTCATTATTTTTTATGATTGTTTAGGCTCCTTTTTTGTAAGCTGTTCTGATGACGCTGTTAAAATTTTGTTTCAAAAATAATGATAAGGTCTTCAGGATCTGTTTTTGAGATGTTTCAAACTGGTTTTGATAAAACCAGATGGAGTTCAAAAATTGCAAATGACCTGAAAATTGTTGTTTTTGAAGGGACTGTAAATAATAGGTTAATTCTGGAGCTTATCAACAATAATATGAAATTTGTTAAATTCTGGCTTGGAAAAAATAATGAGTTAAAAAAATTAAAAGAATCAAT
>JBNJGP010000129.1:0-5088 GCA_051747805.1 Candidatus Muiribacteriota bacterium | reverse complement strand
CTATCAAGTAGAGGGATATATACCAGTATATAATTATATTTTTTGCCATATCCAGGGGGTAGAGTTGATATTAAAAATAAAGGAAATATTATAATGTGAATTATCACTTTAAAATTACTTAATTATTCGAATTATTTTGGTATGATTTTGTTCTTTTAAATTGAGTATGTTTCAGATTAAATTTAATTAATTTCATTTTTAATCAAATTATTTTTCTTTAAAAATAAAAAGAGGATGGGTATTCTAAAGAATACCCATATTATTAAAATTAAAATGGAAACATTAAATCTTCATCAATTTGAAATTCTACTTGATAAGTAAAAGACTTATCTAAAATAAAGGATAAATCGAAGAATTTGGCGTACCAGTATGATTGTTTTTCATTATATAGAATTTCACAGACCCGATAATACTGAAATACTTTAATGGCCATTTCCAGTCCGAAAGAATTGGTGTCATAAGTATTTCCATTTTTGTCTTCTATCTGCCAGATGTCATGTTTTAATAAATATTTTAGTTTACCTTTTTGTAGTTTCAAATTCCCGCCTCCTCACTGGCCTTGAAGACAATTTCTTCATTGATATTATCTGCTTTCATCTGGAAGCCAATCAATAAAGAATTGGTGGCTAAAGTATTAATCAGACGGGGCAGTCCCCTGGAATTAGAGGCTATAGCTTCAATAGCTCCAGGAGTAAAAATTTGATGGGTATTGCCTGCTAATTCTAGATGATGGTTAATATATCCTGCCACTTCTTTTTTATCAAGTGGATTTAAATGGTATCTCATAACAATTCTTTGAGCTAGAGTTTGATTCTGGTTTAATGAAAGTTTATCTAAAAAGAAAGACAGACCGGATAAAATTAAAATAAAAGGATTTTTAGAATCCATAGAAAAATTAAATAATAAACCCAGTTCATTTAAAAATTTGTTAGAAGATAGATGCATTTCATCCAGTATAAAAACAGGAGTTACCTTCTTTTTAACATAATAATCTCTGATAGCATTCTGAATTTGTTTGAATAAATCAGATTTACGGAAAACAGGATCTTCCCCCAAACCAGAAGCAAGGTTTCTGTAAAAATCCATAACTGAACCGGTGGTATGGGGTGAATAAATAACTTTAAATAAAGAAGAATTTATGTCTTCGGCAAAATACCTTAAAGCAGAAGTTTTACCACTGCCGGATTCACCTACAATAACACCAATTCCTCTGGTATTTTTTAAGTAATTAAGTCTGGAAATAGTTTCTTTAAAATTATCAGAAGGAAAAAGATCTTTTGTTTTTATCTCTTTGCTGAAAGGAGTTAAAGATAAGGAATAAAAGGATTTATACATTTAGTCTTCATCCCCTTCAGCTTCTATATTATGAAAAGACAGATGTCTTTGTCTTTTCATATAGGCATTTTCATTGAAATCTACCGGTTGGGCTTTAGCAATTTCTTCTCCTTCATCATAAATGAAAACATCATCAGTAGTTTCCGGATCAAATCTGATTTCAATCTTTTTACCGATAAGAGCTGGAGGCACCTCAAACAGTTTTTTCTTAAAAGAAATAGTACCATCAGCTTTAACTTTACGGGTTTGTCTTTTTAAAAATATTTTTTCCAGTTTTTCAGTATCATCAATGGTATTGACCTGACTGATTTGTTCCATATATGCATCTAAAGGAGTTTTATCTAAAGAACTGTGCTGTTTACGATGGTAATCTTTTTCCAGCCATTCCCAGAAAGCCTGATTTAAGTTTTTTAAAGAACTTTTATCAGATTCATCTAAAAGAGGAAAAAACCTTTTTTTGACAGTAGAGAAAAATCTTTCTACCTTGCCTTTAGCCTTAGCGTCGTAAGGCTTGGTGTGAATCAAAGTAATCCCCAATTCAGCACAGGCAATATGGAATCTGTCAGATCTGTAAATTTTTGCATTATCAACATAGACTAAATTTGGTTTGCCTCTTCTAAGGAGGGCCTGGGAGAATACCTCTTTTAAGGCAGAAAATTTTTCGGTTAAAGAAAACATCCCGTAGGGCACAATTCTAGAAGCGTCATCAATAAATACCAGTAGGTAACTTCGTTTCTTTTTATCATTAATATTAAGCCAGGGCCCATATGAAAGGTCTCCCTGCCAGAGATGATTAACTACATCAAAAGAAAAACGTCTTCTTTCAGGTTCTTTTTCAATGTCGGTTTTAATTAAGTCATTTTTTTTAAAAAACCGATAAACAGTAGAATATGAAAGTTCAGAAGGCATAAATTCTTCTTTTTTAATCATCTCATCATAAAATAATTTTACAGAAAGCCCAGGATTGTTTTCTCTTAATTTTATGAGTCTGTTTTTTAGCTTACCTGTAATTTTACGGCTTTTACCTTTATCTGATCTTCTTTTTGGTTTTAAGGCATCAAATCCGCCTCTGCGGTAGTCCCTCAGCCAAAAGTATATTGTTTTGGGAACATAGTCTCTGGGACCGTAATAGGGTACATTATGAGTTTTTGCAGCTTCTTTTTCCAGATATTCTTTTTGATTTTTAACCTGTCCATTAAGAATGGGTGAAATTAATCCATAACGAAATAAAGCTATTTTTTCTCTATCATTTTCGGTCATGTTAGTTGCCTTCCTTTCTTGATAATTTAATGTTTTTGGGTAAATCTGGAAGGCTAGCCGGCTAACTTTCCGAATAATGACATTTTACAACAAAAAAATAACTAAATCTAGTAAGATTTTGTGTTTTTAAAAAATCCTTACCAACTCCCTGATTTTGTGGTATAATTAATTTGCCATAAAGCTTTTTTGAAAATGATTATTATACCTTCTGGCGAAGGTGGGAGTTGGGAAGCTCTTAATCATTTCAATAAGTTTTATGGCTTTTTTCTTTGTTTTGCAGACAAACCTTAAAGCAGAATTAACTTTATCTCTAAAAAAAGAGATCATTCCCGGAATGTTTTCCTCAAATCGTGTGCAATAAAAAAGAGTCTGACACCGGGAAAGGATATATTTTTTCTTTAAATAATAAGCATATATACATTGAAAAAGCCATTTCAAAGTTCGCTGAAAATGAGGTAAAAGAAAACTGGGTAATATAGAAATTGAAAGTCCACAATGCTTGCACCTGTACCTTCTAATAAAAATTTCGTATTGTTTTTCAAAACTCATGGGATACCGTAAATAAAAACCATTTTTAATCATTTGGTCATGGCATTCAGGGCAATGAGATACTATCGGGAAGACATTATCCTGACCATTTTTAGCATATTCTGAGATTGAGATCTCGAAATCATGAATAATTTGCATTAAAAATAACCCCTTTTCAATAAAAATATAAAATAATATGACAATATTTTATCAAATTATTTTAGAAAAGGGAAATAGAAAAGAAAATATATTTTGATTAAAAAACATAAAAATCTTATAAAATAAATTGCTGATTAACATCTAACAGCTATTCTGGTTCAGTAGAAGTTGGAACTAGTACAATTTCAGCATCCGTTGGTTATGATATTACTTATAGTACAAGTAGATCAGTGACAGGATCTATGGAAATCCCAGAAGGATATGGAGGAAAAATATTTATAAGACCTATTTATACAAATAGGAGAAAAGTAACACAACATTATGTTAGCAATATTTCTGGAGAAAAAATATCTGGAACTTCTGCTTCTTATGTAACAACAGAGGAGTTTGGAAATTGGGACTTTAATCACGAGATAGTTTATGGAGGATATTAATAATAAAATAATACGGCCAGTATTTTATTTATTGTACTGTCCGTATTATTCAATCGCTAATTTATTAAAGAAATAAAGGGGGATATAAATATGAGTTCTTTTTTGAAAAAAATACTATTTTATATGATTTTTATATATATTTTTTTTAATATAAATGTACAGGCCAATATTCATAGTTTGAGTATTGAAGATACTATTAACATTACTAAAGAAAACATACCGAATGATTTATATTATAATAAGCAATATTATACAGAACCAGAAAATAGAATTTCTATAAATTATGATAAAAATGCATATACTGGTAAACGAAATAATATAAGTTTATATTTGTCTACTCAATTGGAGCCTTTTAAAGATAATGAACAAATTGAAATATTAGAATCAGATATTATAAAATTGAATCAAACTATTGTAAAATTAAATAAAATAGAAGAAATTTTAAGTATTTATTTTCAAATAGTTAAATATAAAAATTTAACTACTTTATACGAAAAGTATAAAGGCGACTTTAAAAGTAAACAATATTTAAATGAAATTAATATAAAACAAGAAAAATTTAATAATAATATTGAAATGTTAAAAAAACATTTAAAAAATAAACTTAATATCACACTGCAAGAAAAAAATAAGGAATTTACTATAAGTGATAATTTCCCTTTCTCATCTCACACTGATAAAAAAATTATGGACTTCAAAAAAAAATTACCCACTTTTGAAAAAATAAGAGAAAATAACTTTAAAATAAATCTTGCAAAAAAAAATATCAAAATGCATAATTCACAAAATGAGCAAGAGATTTTAGATACAATAGATTTAGGATTAAGAATTCAAGAAAATTTAAATACAGAAATCGTTCCCATTTTAGAAATTAATACTGATATAAATGATAATATAAATACATCTTTAGAAATAGGAAAAGAAAAATTTAATATTTCTATGAAATATAATTATTCAACAAGAGAAACTTATGATAAAGAAAAAGAACAAAAAACTAATTTAAAAGAAGAACTTAATAAAGAAAAAAATAATTTAGAGATAATTTTTATACAAAATAAAAATCGTTTTAATATTTTATATAAAACATTAGAAAATATTGAAAATCAAAAGAAAACTCTTGAGAACCAACATTTATCTGAAGACGAAAAATTTCATCTATTAGAATTGAAAGAGGAATATATGCTAAATTTATATGAACTATTGGTAACATATAATCGATTATATGTTATTATCCATCAAAAAATACCAAAATTATAAGAAAGAGTGTAATGTGAAAAATTCTATGAAAAGGCAACTAAACTGGTAAAGAAACTGTTTTGCGGTAGATAATGGGTTAGCGTCCGCAGCGCCCTTGTGTGAGTGTTAAACTGAA
>JBNJGP010000128.1:0-5120 GCA_051747805.1 Candidatus Muiribacteriota bacterium | reverse complement strand
AAAAAAAGATAATGTTTATCATCTGAATTGATTGCTTCATAAGGACCTCTTTTGACATGAACGTTTAGCATTTCATGTTTTTAAAGTATTTTATTTAAAGACATAAAGCCATTTAGACTTAAAAAACATAAAACCCTGCGGGATTTGTAATTTTAACGCATCTGCTGCGTTAAATTTTATCAGGCATAGCCGTGTATAGCCTGACAAACTTTGCCTTGCATCTTAGGCAAAATTAAAATTCGCTCAACTTATTAGGTTAAATTAAACCTTCCACCTTTTTAGAGACAGATCCATGACGAATAATGATGAGTATCATATAACAATTGCATATAGAAATAATGATTACCAGAGCTATTAGCCCTCACAAGCGTGAACACTGTTATTTTAATTAATTGTTTACACACTTGCTGGTTCCTGTCAAGGCAATATTAATCTACAACACTTTTTCATTACGATTTTTCCCGACAGTATTCGACCACAATAAAAAAGCCTTGCAGCTCTTTTCATACAGATCAAAGGTTCATGTTCCAGAAATCTGACTACACAAAAAAATTTAAAAATTTTTGCTTATTCTGAAATGAATAAGCATCAATTATTTATAGATTGTTTTACCAAATTCCTTCTCAAAACAAAAAGATGCAATAAGTAAAGCCTATACGAATATTTCAGAGTGCCACAGATAGTTCCGGGGTTTGTCTCTGAAGTTTTATTTTCGTCTAACGGTAACAAAAGAATTATATATTCCGTTGGTCTACAGAAGAATCAAACAAAATTTATATGCCAGATTCATATTTACAAAACAAATCAGCTGCGCTAAAATAGAGTGATCAATTCAACTCAAAGAAACATATATGAATTTAATAAAAAACCTTTATCTCACAGGAGTAAAAGCGACTAACAACACATGCCGCCGCCCTTGCCTGGCTTGTAAATCATGTACATACACAGTCTAAAACAGATGAAATTAAGGCTGCATTTATGTTTACAGTTTTTTTGAGCATGCAAAAGTTTTTTTTCAGGCCGAGAACACCTAATTACAGGGGCGATGAAAAATTCAGCATAGAAAATATCTATTTTTCCAACAGGCTTTACATACAATGAAAAATTTAAAACGTTCAGAAACCGGAGCTTTGTTTTCTAAAAAATCTTTTTGAAAATGAGAAACATTCTATAACAGATGAGAAAGGAGTAGCTTTGAAGCTTAATTCAGTTTTTAATATATTTTTATTAAGTATCTTTTTTTTAATGATTTTATCTTTTTGTGTTCATTCGCTTACTCTTCAGAAAAATGCGGAATGGCCTATTTTAGCTGATGATTCTGTTGTTTATGACAATGATTATATTTTCCACGGATCAGGCAGTGAAATAAAAATTTTTTCTAAAGACCGCATTACATTTCAAAATAATTTTACACTTGATACCAGATTTAATATTCAGGCTCTTATTTTGGACGAAACAAGTGAAAATATTTATGCGGCTGCGGGAAAATCAGGTATTTTTATTATAGATTATACAGACATACACAACTTAAAAGTATTGGCCCAAATAAATGATGTACCTAAGGATCCCGGCTTTTTGCAGGGAGAAGCAAGGGATTATATTAATGCGGCAGGAATGAAATTAAAAGATAAGTATCTTTATGTTGCAGATGATTCATACGGGTTTAGAATTTTTGATATATCTGACGCACAAAAGCCTTCTTATGTAAGCGGATACAGACAGGACGGACCTTCTGAACAACTAACCACAGGCGGTTATTTTGATCTTGATTTATTTACATACAATTCCAGAGATTACCTTTGTATTCTCGATTTATACTATGGTTTAAAAGTTTTTGATGTAACAGACCCTTTTGAATACGACAATCCTGTTTCTCCTGAGGATTCATCAACGAAAGCAGATGAAAATGTTTTACAGCCTAAAGTTGATGATCCAGATCCTGTTGCAGGATTAGATCTACGATCATCTTTTTACAATAAAATTACCCTTGCAAACGATATAACAACCAGAAACATTGACAATATTCCATATATATTTCTAACAGACCGTTCTGCTAAAGAGGGAAAAGCCGTAGTTGGAAAACTAAAATTCACTGACACAGAACGTGAAAACAAACAGGAAAATCAATTTAAATTTAAAGATCCTGATAATATAGGAAGATGCGACGACCTTATTAAAGCAAAGTCTTTAAATGTTGATGATGATTTTGCATATATTGCAGACGGCGACAATGGTTTTGCAAAAATAGATATAATAAACCCTGAAAGTACAAACGAAAACGGGGCTGAAGCTTATAAAAAAGTTCAGTCCTATGATAATAACTATAAAAATGCATACAGCATTAAATACAACCCATATCTTAAAGAAGTTTATTTTGCTGATACAAACAAAGGTCTTTCCAAAATTGAAATTACGACGCCTGTTGAATCAGCTTCTACAGGTGCATTTTATAATTTTAATTCAATTGACAAATCCGGCTCTGTTTTAGCTGCCGCATCTGAAGGTACTGAGTCAAAGGGATTTTTCTTTTTTAATGCTGAAAATACTTTTCAACCAAAATTTATTGGTAAAATTGATACACAAAATGATCATTTGCATGTAAAAAAATTCATGAATACTTTTGCAGGAGCTGATTCTTCCAAACTTTATATTTTTAAAAATACATCTTCTTCACCTGCAGTTCAGACTTCAATAAATCTTCAAAATTCAGACCCTCAATGTATAGGAGTTTACAGCAATTATATATATGCAGGTTCAAACTCAGGAATAGATATATACAAATATGAAAACTCTCAGATCAGTTTTATTAAGAATTTCAGTTCCGGGTCAATAAGCACTCTTTTTGTATATACTGACCTATTATTTGCCGGGTCAGAAACAAATGTAGATATATTTTTAATTACAACACCAAAAAAGCCTTCTGAAATGGATTCAATAACAGTTCAGAATAATGCTTCAGATATATTTACTGATGGCAATACAATTTACATTACAAACAACCCAAAAATATCAGTGTTTAATTTCAGCGACTTAGCTCTTATAAACAATATAAACCCGGAAGAAAACATTTCATCTATTGCAGCAGACAGCGGATTTTTATTTGCAGGAACCAAGGAAGGTATTAAAACATACTCCGGTACAGATACAGGTCCAGAAAAACTTATTTCTGATTACCCTTCCAAAGACAGTGTTGCAAAACTTATTTTGTCTGAATCTCATGTTTATTCAGCTGATTCAAAAGGAGGTATCAGCATAAGTGAATATGACAAGACTGCTGAATCTGACACTGAACCTGATACTCCATCAGAACCTGCCGACTTGAACTCATCAGAACCTGCCGGCTCAAGCTGCTTTATTAATTCTTTATTTTAACCTAATCTAAGCGATTCCAAAAATAAAAAAGCTCTTCAACTCAGGGAACAGCAGGGTCTGACCAAGACAACACATTGAAATAAAACATAAAAACCAATATAAACATCGAATTTTAGCCTTAGAAACCACTTTTTAACCCTAAAATGAGCAATCTAAGTATTTTTACAAAAAGGAGAAAAAAAGATATTTTCTTTATTCTAGATCATACGTCGGAATTAAATTATTAATGCCATTAAAAAATAAACAAGCAGGTTTTAAGACCAGTTTTAATAAGAAAATTAACACTTAAACCTTTTGATACCAAAAAATGCGCTCTAAGACAAAAAAAGCTTTTATTTTAAAGAATTTTTTTATAGTTATCTTAAAATGTTGAGTTAGTCAAAATCGACCCATAGATTCCAGCCCATAGACTTTTAAGGTGGTATACTCAAACTATAATTATGTAATCGAAACTTTGTATTAAAAAAGTAGAAGCCGGTTTATTTTAATCAATAAAAACCGGCCTGTTAAAGAAGTATCTACTTATGCTGGCCGAATCTTTTCAGAATTTTATTGTAGGTTCCATCCTCTTTCATGGATTCAAGTGAAGAATTTACTTTCTTAACTATCTTTTCTCCGTTAGAGCGTTTTTTTGTTATTGTGCAGTAAAGATTGAAGGTTTTGTAAGGAGGTTCAAGTATGTCAAAACTGTTTTTATAATTTTTTAACTGCTTATTTGTTTCCAGCAAATATAAAAATTGCTGCTTACCCATAAGAATCAAATCGACTCTTTGAGCATGAAGTTTTTTAATATTCAATATGTCGTCACTTACGACTTCAAAATCAAAGCCTTTTTCTCTGAGTTCAGCAGTCTGAGCTCCTCCTCTTAAAGCTCCTATTTTGAACTGTTTCAAATATTCCAGATTTTTAAATTTAATCCCTCTTCCTTTATTTTGAATAAACGCCTCTTCATTCTGAGCAATGGGATCTGTAAAGTAGAATGTGTCTGCCCTGTCATTACTAAAGTATGCTCCAAGATTACCATCATATTTACCCTCTCTTGCCATTTCAAGAGCCCTTTTCCATGGAAGGAATTCTACCTTTAGATTGTATCCGGCTCTTTTAAAAGCCTCCCTTGATAAAGCTGTAAAAAAACCTTGTTCTGAAAGTGATTCACCGTAAAAAGGCTCCCAGTTTAAAGTTGCAAGGGTTATGGTTTCACTTCGGGTAATAGACGGGTTTAAAAAGATCAGCATAAGAGTAAAAAAACAATTAGTTTCTTCATTATTCCTCCTAATTATTCAAAATATTAATAATTTGTATTGTATTATAAATTTAGCATAAAATAAATTATCTATTATTTTTAATTTTAACTCATCTTCTGGAACCCCATAAAAATAAAACATGTCAAGACAATTAAAAACAGAATATCCAGATGCATGGATATGAAGGACAATTATTTCGTGGTCTTTACAAATCTATTCTGTCAGATCCAGGCTCTTACATCCTGGAATTTTTGAATTTAATGAATTTTTTTGAAAAAATATAAGTCATTTATCTCTTTTTTTGATAAATTTACTTAAAAATTTATTTACAGAGCAATGCAGGAGAACAGATGGCAGGAAACAGATTACCTTTTAAAAAACAGATTCATGCTATAGGCTTTCCCGCAGGAGCCGACCTTCTTCAGGACCCTTTTCTTAACAAAGGAATGGCTTTTTCAGGTGAAGAAAGGACTGCATTCGGTTTATGGGGACTGCTCCCGCCAA
>JBNJGP010000127.1:0-5418 GCA_051747805.1 Candidatus Muiribacteriota bacterium | reverse complement strand
CTGGGAAGATTCCTGAAAAAAGAGACTGAAGTATTATTAATTTCATCAATTGCTTTAATAACTCCATATGAACCAGGATCAGTATTAGGATAGATCCCGACAACTTTTATTCCATCTGAATCAGCTACTTCACAGACAGAATCTAAAATAGATTTCATCTGGGTATATGAGTCATCTACCTCACTTGATAAGGGATGATTAAGAACCACTAAATATTTTGATTTTTCGATCTTAAAATCAAGATACTCACTAATTTGAGAACAGTTAAGAAAAGGAGTTGAATCTATGTTGCACAAAGCAGGATTGCCTGAAAAAAAGACTCTGAATGATTCTTCTCCTGAATTAATAAGATTTTTCTTATATTCTTCAGCAAAACAAAAATGAATATGAGCAAGTCGACTGCATGATGTTCTTACAGGATCGTCAGCATTGCCAAAAACAGGGTCTCCTCCCCCCAGATGTGCGACAAGTTTGTTCATATAATTTCCTACAATGCACGTTGCTATACTCTCTTCTCTATCTCCCACAAAAAGCAATATATCAGGATCTTCTCTTTCGACTGACTGAGAAATTCCATTAATCAGATTTGCTACAGCTTTAGGTCTCTGTGTCAGTCTGTCTGTCATAAACAAAGAATCAATTTTATCGACAATATTAAAACCGTCCTTTTCAATCAAGTGCAAAGTGTTACCATGCCATTTTGAAAGGTGTGCTCCTGAAACCAGAAGTTTCAACTCAAAACTTTCTCTGTTTTCAAGTTCCTTTAAAACAGGATATAAAATATCATATTCTGACCTTATACCTGTAACTGCAATTATTTTTTTTTTCATTTCCTATTCCAAAAAAAGTATTTATTCCAATTTTCTATTTAAACTCAAATTAACTTGTAAAAATTATTATTTAATAAATAATAAGGAAAAACTTTATCTTTCTTTCTTAACATATTAAACAAACCCATTATTAAAACTCGAATCCCATGCACAAGGAGAAAACCTTATCCCATAACGTCGAAAGAAATTACGCAATTCAAAAATAAGTTTATTTGAGTTACCTATAAAACGCCTTTCTTTGATATCAAACACTGCTTTTGATTTGATATTTTCAGGCAAGTCATCTACAAAGATCAAAATATCTGCTTTTTCAGGAATATGATTTAAAGACTCAATCAAAGCTATGGTCCCGCCATCAATATCATTTTTTACAGTTATTAACGAATTTTTTTCAACAGAGACTCGTTTTTCCTCAAGGTATACAATAAAATCATCAAGAATATTTCTGAGAAGAAGAATCCTATCATCCCTTGAAATTTCTTTTTTTAAATTTTCTTTAATAATTTCCGCTGGAACTCCAGCATACATGGTTTCAGATTGAACGTTATTAATAACTGTAGAGTTTGACATAACAACAGCGCCTTTGCCAATTATAGTACCAGGTAAAACCTGACAGCCAGCACCAATCCATGAATTTTCACAAAGCCTAACTTTAAAAGATTGACACGGATATCCGTCAAGAACACTCTGCCAATAACTATGAGTGAAAATCATTGCTCCAGGACTAACAGCACTTTCTTTTTCTAATAAAATTTCTTTTGATGCATTTAGCAAAGACCTTGAAGATATCAAAGCACCTGGGCCTACTAAAAGCCTTGATTCTTTATTTTTCCCCCCTGACAAATCAACTTCAACATTATGTGCAACTGTCACTCCATCAAAAAAAACTACTTCCCCTGTTACAATATTTGAATTATCACCTATTTTCACATAATCGCCAATATAAAGGTCTTCTGCTTCAATAAAAACATTTTTACCAATTTTAACGTTGTTCCCAATAAAAAGTCTTTTAAAATTTATGAATGAACCTTTACCTATATCTAAACTATTTAATTTATGCCTTCTCTCTTCATCTATAAAATCCCAACTTGTATCATCTTCTTTGGTATATGAAAATTTTCCCCGTGCATTTATAACCCAAGTTAATTCTTCAGAAGGAATAAGCTCGTCAGATACAAAATTTAAAGGCAAGCTTTTTCTCTTTTTTTTTACTCCAGGCTTTTCTTTTTCTTTTAATTTACGCTTAAGTAATCTTGATTTAGCAGTCTCTAAACTATTCTCTTCAACACTGCCAGATTGCAAAAAAACTTCACTTTTAGCTTTATCAATATCTTTATTAGCCAATGAATCAACAATTTTCATTGCCATAAAGCCAACCTTGTATACCTCATCTTCCTTTATTCTTATCTCAGAAATATAGCCACTTTTTTCTGCTAAGACATCTACAGATGTTTTTGTACTTTCAACAACAAAAAGCTCATCATCGGTTTCGACATAATCACCAGGTTCTACTGCTACAAAGGTAACTAAAAGCTCATCCTCATTTGCATTTAATTGAGGTATTTTGATCTCAAGGCACATTAAAAAACTCCTTTTTCTTGCAACAAAATTAATTGTTTCAAACCCACAAATTAAATTAAATAAGTGTCAACAGTCTTAATAACTGCTGAAAAAATATCTTCAATTTGAGGTAAAATATCTTCTTCCAGCTTTTCAGCTGCAGGAATAGGTTCAAGCTTGGCACCAACACGCTGAGGCGGTGCATCAAAATCTACATTCGATAATGAAGCAATAACTTCTGCACCC
This sequence comes from Candidatus Muiribacteriota bacterium, assembly GCA_051747805.1. Lineage (GTDB taxonomy): Bacteria > Muiribacteriota > Muiribacteriia > Muiribacteriales > Muiribacteriaceae > JBNJGP01. The sequence goes on along the minus strand of JBNJGP010000127.1, from coordinate 2,782 downwards.
CAGCCGAAATATTCAACACCTTCTTCAACAACCACAAGTCTTCTTGTTTTTTTTAATGAAATTAAAATACTATCAGAATTAAAAGGAGAAATCTGATGAGGAATAATTAAATCCAATGAAAGATCTTCTTTTTCATAAAGTTTTTCAGCAGCTTCTTTAGCTATCTGTGCCATCCCACCATAAGCAACTATTGTTACATCAGGCTCATTAGTACCTATTTGACAAGATACCGTTGGAATAAAATCATCACTTATAAAATCAGGCCTTTCAATAAATTTTGAATATAAAAGTTTATTTTCAATAAAAATAACAGGTTTGCCTATATTTACAGCAGCTTTAAGTAATAGACCAGGATCTAAAAAATTTGAAACTGCTATCACCGTTATACCCGGTATTCCCAAAAAAAGTTTCTCCAAAGATTGACTATGGGTCGGCCCATATCCCCTCCTGCCTCCCATAGGTGTTCTTATTACAAAAGGAAGTTTATTATCATAAAGGTTTGCAATTTTTGAAGCATGATTGATAATCTGATCAGATATTAAAGTTATAAAGTCACCAAACATTATTTCAGTAATTGGAATAAAACCTCTCATTGATAAACCTATAGAAAGACCTGTTATTCCAGCCTCACTTATAGGTGTAGTAATAATACGTCCTTTAAAACTGTCACTAAGTCCTTTTGTTACCTTAAAAGCACCTCCATAAGGTTCCTGAATATCCTCACCGATGATCAAAATTTTTTCGTTTTCATTCAAGAGCTCATAAAGCGAATTATTAAGACAGCTTACAACCCTTTGTTTCATTTATTTATCTCCATTAAACTTAATAATTCAGAACTATTTTCAGTATATAAAAAAGATTTTTCTAATTCTTGAGATACTATAAAATCAGCTTCTTTTTTCTGATTTTCATCAATTCGATTTCCGTGAACAGCTAATGGATCCGATTTAAAAAGACTTTCTATTTCTTCTTTTTTTCTGGTATCATCTCCCTTGCTATGAGAACAAAGCCTTAGGGTATTTATGATTCCCCATGCTGGCTTTTGCTCATTTCTAACATATTCTACAAGAGATTTTCCCCATGAATGGATCTCTAAAATATCTGTACTTGAAATTTCACTTGAAAATAAACCAAAAGCAGCACCTCTTTCTTTGATTGAACCTGCAACACCTTTTGACACTTCAGTAGTTTGAGCGATTCCATTATTTTCTACTAAAAAGAGTACAGGGATATCCCATAATGAAGCAAGGTTTAAGCTCTCATAAACTACTCCCTGCCCCAAGGTGCCATCACCAATCCAGCACAAAACAACAGAATTATCGCCCTTCAACTTTTCTGCCATGCCAGCACCACATGCAATAGAGGTTAATCCTCCCTGTATTCCACTTGAAAAAAAGTTTGATGTTTTTAAATGCTGGCTACCTCCTGCACCTTTACATACACCACAGCTTTTCCCCATAATTTCGCCGAGCAACCCTTCAATAGCACCACCAAAACAAAGATAATGTCCATGGCATCTATGGTTACTAAAGACTACATCTTTTGATTGATCAAGTATGTTACCAAAAGCTGCGGCATTGGCTTCTTGTCCTATATATAAATGAGTTGTTCCCCTCACTTTTCCCTCTGAAAATAAAGCTCCTATTTTTTCCTCTATTCTTCTTACAAGAAGCATTTGCAGGTAAAAATAATAATTTATATCTGAACTATATGACTTAAAGTACATTTAAAGTATCCTCGTAAATTTAATATTTTTCTAAACAATATTAGATTATTATGAACAACTATTTGTATTCTATGCAACAGTATGAAGCTCATCCTAGAACAAATTTATCAACAAACTCATTCTTATTATATTTTTTATTCGCTTTAACCCCCAAAAGCTTGTTCCAATGACTCCCACACAAACCTGTTCCAGGTCTTTTTAATGTCAGGTTATCATAAGTAAAAACTTCTCCTTCGTTAATATCAACGGCGGCTACAATACTTTTTCTTACAATTTTTATATTTTTAATTTCTGACTGAGTCGGCTTTTTGACTCCGTCTCCCAAAGCAGTTTCAATATTTCTTATAGCCTTTACCATCTCTTTTAATGACTCAGGAGTAAGGGATGCCTTATGATCAGGGCCTTCCATATTTACATCAAGGGTAAAATGTTTTTCTATGACTTTTGCACCAAGAGCTGCTGCTGCAACAGGAATTTCAATACCGAGAGTATGATCTGAATACCCTGCTTCTATTCCGGGGAATGCATTTTTTATTGTCAGCATGGCTTTTAAGTTAACATCTTCAAAAGGTGTGGGATATTCTGTATTGCAATGCAAAACTGTTATTTTTGAAATATCTGTTCCTAAGGAGTTTAAAATATTTAAAGCATTTTCAATTTCGCCAAGAGTACTCATACCGGTTGAAAGAATGACTTCTTTGTTTAATTTTCCTATTTTTTCAAGATAAGGGATATTTACAATTTCACCGGATGGAATTTTTAAAGGGAAAGCATTAATTTCTGCAAGAAAATCGACAGCCTCTTCATCAAAAGGGCTTGCCATAAATTGTATATTTTTAAAAACGCAGTATTCTTTGAGTTCAATAAATTCTTTTTTACCAAACTCCAGCTTTTTGAGCATTTCATACTGGGTATTTTCAGAACCTAAATTCTTTTTTTGATAATCAGCCATTTCTGCTTTTCCGAAAACAAGGTTTTCTGCTTTAAAAGATTGAATTTTAACTAGATATGCCCTCCTTTATTTTCCTTTTGTAGTTTGTGATATTGCCCAAGTAA
>JBNJGP010000126.1:0-5475 GCA_051747805.1 Candidatus Muiribacteriota bacterium | reverse complement strand
GCGCGTGGGAGAGTAGGTCGCCGCCGGGACTAATATTAAAAAAGGTCTGGATTTCTCCAGACCTTTTTGTGTTATTAAGGGGTCAGGTCTCCGGAATTCAGATTCGCGAAAACGAATATATGGTTTCGTTTTATGAATAAATTTTTAAAAAATATTTTATCTGAAGTTAAAGAGTCTTTTCTGTATGAAAAGATTTTTCAGAAAATACTTTATAAACTTTCTGATAAAATTAATGTTGATAATATTTTGCTTTATGTTAAAGATAACAATGTTCAAGGGTTGAAAGCTTTAACAGGCATCGGAAATTATACTGATATATCTAAATATTCAAAATTTATAATTAAAGAAAATGAAAAAGATTCTGATTTAATATATCTTTTCTTTTCTGGTAGTATTATTGGTGCTTTAAAAATAAATAGTAATCCAGGGATTAATAGAAACACTTTTCCCCATATATTTTTAACAATAACTCTATTTCTAAATAGTTTTTTAATGTACAGAGAAGCCAGTGCAAAAATTAACAGATTATCTACACTTTATGAAATAGCTAAATTCACCAACTATCTCGTAAATCCTTCAAATGCCCTGTATTCATTAATAGATATTGTTAAAAGTGTTGCAAATTATGATTCCTGCAGTATTTATTTATTCGAGGGAAATAAATTACTTCTTAAATATTTTATGGGTTTAAAGCCTGTTTATAAAATTTCTAGTAAACATTCGTTATATAAAAAAACTGTTCTACATAAGCAATCTCAGTTAAGTCATTTTAAAAAATTCAAATCTTTTATGGCAATTCCTTTAATCACTTCTGATAGGGTAATAGGTGTTTTAACTGTTGGTTCTCTTTCTTCGTATGAATATAATAATGATGATTTGGTTGCTGTAAGTATTGTAAGTTCGCAACTTTCTTCTCTTGACTCTATTTTTAACTCTCTTATTTCTGTTAAAAGCTTAAATACAAATATAATTGACTCTATTCAACAGGGTATAATTACAATAGATTTTGATAAAAAAATTAATTTATGTAATGCCTTTTCTAAAAAAATATTTCCTCATCTTTCAAAAGCACGTTCAATTCCTTTAAATCAGGTTTTTTCTCCAAAACATCCTATCTATCAGTACATAGAAAATACCTTGGAAAAAGGAATTATATATGAAAACGAAAGATTTCCTCTAAATGAACGTTCTTTTGAAATAAACTCCTTTGTATTAAAAAATGAGTCTCAGTATATTGTGGGTGTTGGAGTTTATTTTAGAGATATTACAGAAATTATTAAACTTGAGCAGAAACTTAAATTCAAAGATAGAATACAGACAATTGGCGAACTTTCGGCCTCCATGGCCCATGAAATAAAAAATCCTCTGGCAGGGATTAAAATGGTTGCCCAGTTGCTTCAAAATGATTTAAAAGAGTATGGCGATAAATTTGCAGAAAATGAAAATATCAAAATTATACTTGATGAAGTAGAAAGACTTGATAATCTGATTAATGAACTATTGCAGTATGGAAAATCAAGCAGACAGTTATGTGAGGATTTTCATATTGAACAGGTTCTTGACAGTGTGCTTTTTCTATTAAGTAAAGATGTTAGAAGATATAATATAAAAATTTTAAAAGAAATTTCACCAGATTTAACAACAGTTACCGGTGATGTATCCCAGTTTAAACAACTTTTTATGAATATTTTAAAAAATTCTGTTTTAGCCCTGAAAAATTGTAACAAAAAAGAAAAGTATATTAAAATTAAAATAAAAGAACAAAAAAATTTATTTTTAATAACTTTTAAAGATAATGGAAAAGGAATTTCAAAATCTGATATAAATAAAGTTTTTGATTTATTTTTTACAACTGGTGTTAGAGAAGGAACAGGATTGGGATTGCCAATTGTTCAAAAAATTGTTAAAGCCCATAATGGTGAAATTAATATTAATAGTCAACTAGATGAATTTTTTGAAATAAAAATAAAAATACCGCGTTTTGGAGTTAATATATGAAAATAATGGTTGTTGATGATGAAAAAAATCTTAGATGGGCTGCAAAAAAAGCCTTAAAAGCTAAAAATTATGATGTTTTAACAGTTGAAAATGGAGAAAAAGCACTTGATATATTAAAAAAAGAATTAGAAATCAAAGTAGTAATTCTGGATATAAAAATGCCCGGAATATCAGGAATAGAAGTTCTCAAGAAAATAAAAGAAAAATCTGAAGATATTTTTGTAATTATGATAAGTGCATTTGGAAATATGGATACAACCATAGAGGCAATGAAAAATGGAGCTTATGATTTTTTATTAAAGCCATTTGACATAGATAATATGCTTTCAGTAGTGGAAAAAGCCTGTGAAGCCTATAAAAATATTGAAAGAGTATCTGGAGAAAAAAAGAATGATTTAAATAAAGAGAATATTATTGGACGTTCTCTTGAAATGCAGGAAATATATAAACTAATAGGCAAAATAGCATCAAGCGATGTAACAGTATTGGTTACAGGGGAGTCTGGTGCTGGTAAAGAAGTTATTGCCCGGGCAATTCATTATAACAGTCTCAGGGCAAAAAAACCCTTTATGGCATTAAATTGTACTGCAATGCAGGAAACGCTTATTGAATCAGAATTATTCGGACATGAAAAAGGTGCTTTTACTGGAGCATATACTCAAAAACTTGGAAAATTTGAACTTGCAAATGGCGGAACAGTTTTTCTGGACGAGATAGGAGATATGTCTCCTGAGCTTCAGGCAAAACTTCTTAGAGTTATGGAAGAAAAAAGGTTTGTAAGGGTTGGTGGTGTAAAGGAAATATCTGTAGATATAAGGATTGTAGCCGCCACAAATAAAAATCTTGAAAAAGCAATTATAGATGGAAGTTTCAGAGAAGATTTATATCATAGAATAAAAGTTATACATATCAAAATACCACCTTTAAGAGAGAGAAAGGAAGATATAGAGGCTCTGGTGAAACATTTTCTTGCGGCTTTTTCAATGAAAAACAACCTTGCCTATCAGGTTTCAAATGAGGCAATGCAGAAATTAAAACATTATGACTGGCCCGGAAATGTCAGAGAACTTAAAAATACAATAGAAAGTGCTATTGCACTGTGCCGTGATGGAACAATATTTCCGGAACATATATTAATCTCAGAAGAAAGTCAGAGAAATTTGATGTCTGTAAAAGAAAAAGATGAGGTAAGAAATCCTTTGCAGTTAATATCTGAGGCATTAAATCTTATACTTGAGGAAAAAAACACTGATATAGAGAATGCGCTGCAATCTGACGGTAAATTATATTCAGAAATAATGGATGAAATTGAAAAGATTTTTCTTGAAAAAATTTATAACAAGCTGGGAAATAATCAGCTGAAAACCTCGAGAGTGCTTGGGATAAACCGGAATACATTAAGAAGTAAAATTGAAAAATATGATTTGTAATAAAGCAAATATACAAGATAAACAAAGAAAAACTAAGCAAACAAAGAATATAATAGTTTAAATGCTTTAAATCAAACTGGAGTTTTAGCCTGCAATATTTTAAAATGTAATACCAATTCGGGGTGTGGCGCAGTTGGCTAGCGCGCATGCCTTGGGAGCATGAAGTCGCAGGTTCGAGTCCTGCCACCCCGACCATTTAATAAAGTATTTAAAAGAAGCGGGAGTAGCTCAATTGGTAGAGCATCAGCCTTCCAAGCTGAGGGTCGTGGGTTCGAACCCCATCTCCCGCTCCATTTAATTATGCGCTCGTAGCTCAGTTGGATAGAGCATCGGATTTCTAATCCGGGGGTCCCAGGTTCGAATCCTGGCGGGCGTACCATGCTTTATTTTTTAGTATAAGGTGGTGGGAGTAGCTCAGCTGGCAGAGCTCTGGATTGTGGTTCCAGCGGTCGCGGGTTCAAATCCCGTCTTTCACCCCACTAAAAAAACTTGACAAACGGTCAACGGTTTAGTAGTATATGACCATATTAAATAATTGCGCTCGTAGCTCAATTGGATAGAGCGACGGACTTCGGATCCGTAGGTTGAAGGTTCGAGTCCTTCCGGGCGTGCCAGAACAGAAAAGAAAATGTAAAAAAGTGGGCCGCTAGCTCATCTGGTAGAGCACCTGCCTTTTAAGCAGGGTGTGACTGGTTCGAGTCCAGTGCGGCCTACCATCCTTATAAAAATTCATGGTCGAGTGGTGGAATTGGCAGACACGCAGGACTTAGAATCCTGTGAGAAATCGTGAGAGTTCGAGTCTCTCCTCGACCACCACTTTTTTTATCTAAAATGCGGGAATAGCTCAGTGGTAGAGCATCTGCTTGCCAAGCAGAGGGTCGAGGGTTCGAATCCCTTTTCCCGCTCCATTTCTAAATTTTATTTTTTATTCTAGTAACTTCTTTATAAAATTTTAACTTTGAGTCTCATTATACAATTTCAAAAATTTGACTATAAATTAAAAATGAAATATAATATTAATATAATAAATTTATGCTCATAAAAAGAGAGGGGTTACCTTTATGCACAGGGGGCCCTTGAATATGAAAAAAAGTTTGATTTTTGTTTTAATTCTTCTTATTTTATTTTCAATTAATATTTTTTCAAAAAATGCCTGGACTGTTATGGTATATATGGCAGCTGATAATGATATGGAATATTTTTCCTGGGAGGCATTCAATCAGCTTGAACAATACGGTGGCCAGACAGGATGGGATACTGTTGAAGTAGTTGTTTTATGGGATAGAGCAGAAGGGTATTTAGTTACTGAACCTGACTGGGATAATACCCGTATTTATAATATAGAGCAGAATTCAGATACAAGTTCAATTGCTTCAAATTATATGGACTGGATTCCCTTTGAGGCAAATATGGCTGATCCTCAAACTTTGGTTGACTTTGTTAAATATTGTAATCATAATAATCCAGCCAATAATTATATGCTTCTTTTTTGGGGGCCTGGAGAAGGTTTTATGGGTGAGGTCTTAAGAGAAAATAATAATCGTTTTGCCGGGCTGGATTATACAAATCAGGATTTTATGACTATAAATGAACTTGAGCAGGCTTTCAGGCAGATAAGGGTAGCATTGGGGCAGAAAGTAGATATTGTTGGTTTTGATAGCAGTCTTACACAAATGGTTGAAATAATGTGGCCACTTAGAAATTATGCTAATTATATAATCGGTTCTCAGCAGAATCAGCCATCATCAGGCTGGCCTTATAATATTATGTTTCCTGAAATAAACGCCAATTTATATTCTGCTGAAAAAATACTGGAAAACATGGTAGATAATTACATAGATTATTATGAAGGAAATGCTGGCTGGAATGTAACAATGTCCTATGTGAATTTAAACAATCTTGATGATTTAAATCGTTATATAAGGCGATTTTCAACAAGAATGCAGCAGAATTTTCACAAGAATTTCGAAGTGTTCAGGGAAGCTTTGCATAAGGCAACGTATTTTGACAGAGGTCAGAATGTTGATTTATTCAGTTTTTTTTCCTA
>JBNJGP010000125.1:0-5483 GCA_051747805.1 Candidatus Muiribacteriota bacterium | reverse complement strand
AACTGTCAGCTTTTGCTGACTTTACTCGACCTTCGGTCGTTTACTGTTGGTTTAAGCCAACTTAACTGTTTTATAAGTGTCTACAGGTTAAAATTTCTATTTTTTGCTAAACTCAACTATTAAATATAAGGAGTTTCTATGAAAAAACTATTTTTAGGGGTTTTTATAATCCTTTTTATTTTCAGCATTAACGCACTGGATAATGATTTAGCCTATGCAACTGTGAAAATTTTTAATCAAAGTCAATCAAATGTAGCTTATACTCCCTGGGAAATGACAGGTGTAAGGGGTGCAACCGGTTCAGGTGTGGTTATTGATAAAGGGGTCATTCTTACAAACGCCCATGTAGTAGCTGATTCGCGATTTCTGACAATTCAAAAGTATGATGATCCTAAAAAATATCAGGCTGAGGTTATTTATGCTGGCCACGATTGTGATGTTGCCTTAATAGACGTTGTTGAGAATAGAGACGAGTTCTATGATGGTGTAACTTATATGGAATTAGGTGAAATGCCTCAGCTGAGGGCAAAGGTTAATACTATTGGATATCCAACTGGGGGCAATAAACTTTCAATAACTGAGGGTGTGGTTTCTAGGATTGAATATCAGACTTATTCTCATGATGGTTTCAGAAGACATCTAGCCGTGCAGACGGACGCGGCTATAAATCCTGGAAATTCCGGAGGTCCTGTAGTTAAAAACGGAAAGCTTGTTGGGCTTGCTTTTCAGGGTTCAACCAGAGGTCAGAATATTGGTTATTTTATTCCGTTATTTGTTATAAAACATTTTTTAGAGGATATTGAAACAGGCGAGTATAATGGTTTTCCGATGGCTGGATTCAGTTATGAAGAACTGCGTTCCCCTACTTTAAGAAAATATTTAAATGTTTCAGAGGATTATGGAATATATGTTAAAAATGTTGTGAAAAATACTCCAGCATATGAAAAACTAAAACCTGGCGACGTTATTTTGAAAATTGACGGGAATAAAATTGAAGAAGATGGAACTGTTAAAACAGAATGGGGTTATCTTAATAAGCTGCATCTTCTTGATTCAAAACATATTGGCGACGAGGCTGTTTATACAATTATTAGAAACGGTAGAAAAAAGGAGGTTACTTTAAACTATTTTCACTGGGAACCTTCAATTAATCGTTCTAGTTTATATGACCGAAATTTTCTTTATTATACAATTGCCGGTTATGTATTTACTCCTCTATCCAGAGATTATCTTGAAAGCTGGGGTTCTGAATGGTTTAGAGATGCTGACTTTCATCAGAGATATTATTATTATGAGTTTGAAGATATAGATGATAAGAGGGATGAAATCATTGTTTTATCAAAGGTTCTTCCTGATCCCGTTAATATGTACACAAGAGAATTTGAAAACTCGGTTATTGAAAAAATTAATGGAAGAAATATAAGACATTTTAATGAGCTTGTCACACGATTTGAAAATCTGAAAGTTAAGGATGATGTTGATTTTATCCATATAGAAATTGAAGGGGCTGATAAACCAATTATTATACCTAAAGATGAGCTGGAACAGGCTGATTTGAGGATTAAAGAAAATTATAACTTACCATCTTTAAGGAGGGTTAAATAATGATTAAAAAAACTTTCATTATATTATTGATTATTATTATGAATTTTTCAATTGAAGGAGCTGACCCTGAAAATTTTATTGTTGAAATAAAATCAATCTCACAAAGTTATCTTGAGTATATTCCATGGCAGAGAACCAGTGTTAGAAACAGGTCAGGCAATGGTGTTGTGATTAATAATGAGTATGTTTTAACCACGGCCGATTTAATTAAAAACAATGTTTTAGTTGAATTAAAAAAACAGGGAAAAAATAATGTGTGGGAAGGTTATGTTTTACATGCAGATTATGATGCTGGTCTTGCCCTCGTTAAGCCTGTTAATGATGAATTTTTTGAGGGGTTGGAAGTTCCTGAATTTTCTTCTAATTATTCAAAAGGTTCTCCACTGACGATAGGTCGCAGATTATCTGATGGTCGTCTGGCATATCATCAGGCTGCTTTAACTGAAATAGATGCACGTTCAATTTTGTATGGCTCAAATATTTACCTTGCTTTAAAAGCAAATACTATGATGCAGAGAGGTGGTAATTCTGAGATTGCTTTTAATAACAAAGGAGAAATAATTGGATTATGTTATTCTTTTGGTGATAATGAGGTTAATATTATTCCTTATGAAACAATAGAAAATTATATAAACAACTACAGCACAGATGAATATTCTGGATTTCCCGCAAATTATCTTAAAAAATTACCCTTAAACGATGATAATTTAAGAGATTTTCTTGAGTTAACTGATGATAAAACTGGTGTAATGATTGCCAACTATAATATGGGAATGCCATATTCTGAATTTTTTAAAAAATATGATGTGCTTCTCAAAGTAGAGGGATATGATGTTGATAACAGCGGATTAATAAAAAGTGATAAATTCGGAAGAATTGATTTTAATATTTTATTTAATATTGATAAACAGCCAGGGGACTTTTTAAATGTTGAGATTTTCCGGGATGGTAAAGTATTAAATGAAAAGTTGAAACTGGATAAATTTAACAAAGATGATTATCTTATTCCCGACCATATATTAGATGAGAGACCTGATTTTATTGTTTATGGTGGTCTGTTAATGAGTGAACTTACAAAAAGTTTTTTACAGGAATGGGGTAGTGAGTGGGTAAAGAGGGCGCCGGTTAAGCTTGTGAAAAAATATTCTGATTATTTTATGAGAAAATCAGATACAAAAGATAATATAGTTATTTTAAGAGAAGTTTTTGCACATGATATTAATCGTGGTTATCAAAATTTAAGTTATATGATTATATCAAAGGTTAATGATGTTCCTGTAAGTCATTTAAAAGATGTTAAAAAAGCATTAAATAAAAATGTAGAGTATGATGTTATTGAATTTGAAAATACAGCTTTTAAGGTTGTATTTAAAAGAGACGAGGTTTTAAAAAGTAATTATAATATTGAAAAGATTTACTCGATTACAGAAAGCCAGTATTTTTCTGAATGAAAAAAGCTGATTTTCGTAGAGAGAATAAAATCTAGATTCAGAATTACTGTAAAAATTTTGTCAATATTGACAATGGTCTATTATTTTGGTAATATTGCTTGAATTTTATTAATAATGTGGAGGAATTTAGATGTTTGAAAAAATTAGCTCTAAAATGTATGCTGTTACTGGTTTTTTTGTAATAATAATTTTAATTCTGATTATTACAATGTTTAATGCTTTTGAGACAATTCAAGGTGAACACGATAGAATTGACGAGGCCAATTATTATCAGAATTTCTTTACTCATATGGTTGTTGACCATCACAGCTGGGTTAATGGTTTAATGTCTTATGTTGTTGATGACAGTCAAACTCAGATAGATGTGGAACTTAATCATACTCAATGTAATCTGGGGAAATTTCTGTACGGTGATGATGTAAAAGAATTAATCGCAACTTTCCCTGAACTTGAAAACAATATTAATCAGATTTATGACCCTCATGAAGAACTTCATTCTACCGCAGTTGAAATAAACAGTATTCTTTCATCTAATGGTGTTTCCAGTATGGACGAGGCTGTAAATCTTTTAAATACTGAAACTATGATTCATCTAGCAGATGTTGGTTCCGCCCTCAATCAAGTTGATTCGACTCTTGAAAACAATATTTCTGATATTCAAGAAGCCATTATAAATAAAATAGACGGGCGTAAATCTTTAGTTAGAAATGTATCTATAATTTTAATTATTATTGGAATTGGTCTTGCTGCTTGGCTTGGATATTCATTTAAAAAATCAATTGGTGAAGTTTTAGGAAGAGTTCAGGAGCTTAATTCTGGTGAAGGTGATTTAACTCAGAGAATTAATATTAAAAACAAAGACGAAACTCATGAACTTGCTGAGAATATGAATACTTTTATTGACGATATTCATAAAATGGTTGGTGATGTTAACTCCACAGTGGTAGAACTTCAGAGTATTAATTCAGATTTAACTGGATATTCAGAAAAAATGCTTACTTCTTCTGAAAATAATGCAAGTAGTGTTAATGATACTAAAGAAAGTATTAACGAGTTGATTGAAAATATTGCAAGCATTAATAATAGTATAAATAATCAGGTTTCTGCGATATCTGAAACAACTGCGGCTATTGAGGAACTTTCTGCATCAATTGATCAGGTTTCAAAAAATACAGAAAACGTAAGAAAGATTTCTGTTAAAACCTCTAAAACTGCCGATGATGGTGGAAAAGAAATGGATAATACTATTCAGGCGATGAAAGAACTTAATGAAAATTCTCAGAAAATTAACAATATTGTCACATTAATACGGGATATTTCTGAACAGACTAATTTACTTGCCCTTAATGCGGCAATTGAGGCGGCTAGAGCTGGTGAACATGGTAAGGGTTTTTCTGTTGTTGCAGATGAGGTTAAAAAGTTATCTGAGCGTTCACATGAGGCTACTAAAGAGATTGAGCAGTTAATTAAGAATATGCTTGATAGTAGTGAAAAAGCAGGTGTAACTTTAGGTAATACAAATGAGATTCTTAAAAATATAATTAAGGAAACTGACGAAATATCTCTTATGATGACAGAGATTTCAGAGGCCACTGTTGAGGAAAATAAAGCTAATAAAGAAATAATGATGGCTATGGAAAATTTGCAGAATTCAAGTGAAGAGATAAATGTTGCTATGAAACAACAGGATAGCTCGAGTCAGAAAATTGGTGCAACTATGGAAGAAATTGCGGTTACATCTGAGGATAATAACGAAATAGCCAGTTCACTTACTGGAATCACTCAAACAATTTCAAATGATGTTGAAAAACTTTCTAAACTGGTCAATAAATTTAAGATTTAATTTTGATAAGAAATTTTAAAATACTAAATTGAACGGCGGGATTTATCCCGCCTTTTTTTATGCTTTTACATCTAGGTTAATATCATTTTCAATCGTTTTTATAAGTCTTTTAAGTTCTGTTTTCTGGTTATCCACCTGTACATCCATAATATCAACATTATCGCCAGAGGAAATATAATCGGCCAGCTGTTTACCTGCTGTACTTCTGTTAACAGCAGACATACCCTCAAGGTTTTTGTTTTTTAAAGATAGGTCGTTAAGTTTCTGCTGATTTTTCATTAACTGCTCATTTTTTTCCATTTTTTCAGAAACCTGATTAAATAGATTATAATTATTACCTGAAATATTCATCTTGCCCCCTCAATTGAAATCAGAACTTTATTATCTTTGAAATAGGAAATTCTGATTTTTAGTATTTTTTTATTAAAGTTACCTTAATTCTTATTCAAATTATCGACATTATTATAATTTTAATTTAAAATTACCGATTACCAACGGCTCCTATCGGCTCCTCACCTCTCACTTCTCACCTCTCACGGCTTCTATCTGATTCTATCGGCTTAAAATTATATTACTTCAAAAAT
>JBNJGP010000124.1:0-5515 GCA_051747805.1 Candidatus Muiribacteriota bacterium | reverse complement strand
TTTTATTTTTCCAGAATAGGCAATATCTTTTTTACAGGTTCAGAAAACTTATGCAAAAAAGTCATATAACCATTTTTTTACTGGCGTAAGTTTTAATCTGCTGAATTTTTGCTCTTATCTGTTCAAGACTGTTTTTTCTATTTTATTTCACTGTTGTCTAAAATAATTATTTTATACCCAAATTTCTAGATACCTTCAATAATCTTATAGCATCACAAAAAACAGGAGCTCTAAAACTGGAATAAAAAAAATGCTCAAAGCCGTCACTTATTATTTTAGACTAGCTTTTTCAGATATGAGATAGTCTCAAGGTGTGCTTTTGTTTATTACATTTTCAAAGCGGTGCTAACACAAATTATAGTTCTGTATCATTTTTTGCTTTTTCTAATACAAACTCAAAAAACTTTTTATATGCTTTTGTAAATACAAACTTTTCTTTATCAATTTCTTTTAAAAAATTTCTTCTTACAAGAGACTTTATAAATTTTTCAAAGTTATAAAAATCTTTAAACCTCCTACTTACATTAAGAATTTCTTTAAAAGTTGTGTTTTCTATGAAAGCCCAAAAATCATCTATACTAAATACGGAGTGATCCAGTTCATTTAAAAAACTTTTCTCTTCTGAATCTAATGCAAAGCATATAATACAAAGAAAGAAGGTTATGTCCCTTGATAACTTTTCATCAGTATTTTCAGTCACCAAACAAATATAATCAACTGTAGATTCCAGTATATAACCGTATGATTCAAAGAAGAAATCTGTATAATAGCTCTCGTTTTCCTTTATTTTTTGATACAAAGGATCTCCAACAACTATAAATTTACCTGACTTTAATTCAGTAACAATTTTTTTATGTTTATCAGGAAAAGTGAATGTGCTAACCATTTTTACTCCTTGTAATTTTCAGCACAGGAACTCTTAATTTTCTTTTTAATTTTTCTATTACTAAAGCTTCATTTTTAGCTAGATATTCTACTTTAAACTCTTTTTCAAAAATTAATGAGTTCATTTGGAAAAAATGCTCCATAGTAAAATCGGGGTTATCTTCTTGCAATACATTCAAACACCATCTGTAAAAACCATAAATTGGCAGTTCTTTTGTTAATTTATCAGCATACTTTTTTTTATTAAAAACCCAAAAACTCTTATTAGTATAAATTATTTGATTATCTTTTATATAAATCGGTTTTATTTCTAAACATTGATCAAATAATAGAGCTGTATCCTCTCTCCAACAATTGCTATATACATGAAAAAAATCTACAAAGGGTAATGAAGGATGATCTTTTAAATTAACAAAATCTCTTCTACTTAAATATTTATACATACCAGTAAGAAGGAGACTCTCAGTTTTAATATTCTCTAACAAAGGCAGAAGCGCATCTGCTAAAACTTTGTTTTGTTCGTCTAAAGTATTTATTACAGTTTTTGCAAGATGATTGAGTTTTTCATATGAAAATGTAATTTCCTCATATTCTTCAATAAAACGCTGATCATTCGAAAAGCGAGAAATTTTAAGTAGTTCACTGTATATTGAATCAGTATTGTCCCTGTCAATTATATTAAGAATTGGGACAACATATACATTAATCCATATATTTGCTTGTTTTATTTTCTCAATGTAGTCGATTCTATCAATATTTGCTTTAAGCTCCTGGCTTTTACCAAGAAGAGCGAATGTATTATTTTCAACTTCAGAAATAAAATCGGTAATTTCAGAACTTAAGCTTTCTATTACAGATAATATTAAATTTTTATCTTTTTCAGTAAGCCTTAACTTTAAAAAAAGCTCATGGATTGAACTATAAAATTTAGCAATATGTTCTGGATGAAGAGGCTTAAAAGCACGATATATACTTTTCAGGAAATCATAGTAATTTTGACCCATCTTATAATCGTCATCTTCCCTGATAATTATTTTATATTTTTTTAAATTATGACCAATATCACTATGATAATCACTAAGCAGGCTTTCAAATTGATGCTCTGATATTATGGAGCCATTATGGTAGATTTCAAAAAGAGATTTTATAAGCTCATGATGATTAAATAAAAAGGCTAGTATTTTAGATGGATCAAGATAATACATCTTTAACCTACAAGAATTTCTTGTTCTAAATATCTGTCTGTTTTTAAGACTATTTCTCTGACTTTTATAACTTCTGCTAAAGATGATTCTTTCACTTTAGCACTCATTCTAGGTTCTATATGTTTATTTTTTTTCATATAAGAGCTGGAATACTTATAAAACAATTCCTCAAAATTTTCAGGTATATAGAATTGTGCATTTTTTAATTGTTCTTTTATATTCAGATATTCATTTAGGCCTGTAAAATCATAATCTGAAAAAACAATTACCTCATTGGCTTTAATATTCTTTAGTACTTCAGAACCTATCCTTCCATAAGAATGAATAAATAATGTATCATCTTTGAATAAATTTTCGGCTTTAAGAAAAGAGCTTTTATTTTCTACAAAACATATTTTTTTAGCTTCAATCTTAGGATTAGCTATAGAAAAAAGTTTAAATTTTTTAGTAAAATAGGCTAAATCTATTACCTCTCCGTTTAAATTATACTTATTAAAACCTCTCAATAAAACTACAGGGCAATCTGCCATATGAGTTATTTTAGAGTCTCTATATGTTTTGATATTTGACTTTCTGCTGTTTGATTCAGTATGCTCTGGAAAATTTTCATAATAAAATCTTTTATAGTAATCTACATCTTTAATTGTGATTTTAAAACCATTACCAGATTTGTTTTTCTCTAGTATATTATTTTTGATAAGTTGTATAAAATCATTCGATCTTTTTATTTGGTTAGGTATTTTTGAATATATAATACTCTTAGTTTCTAACAGCTTTTTATAAAATTGATAATCTTGTCTTGTTAACTGCATTAAGCTCTACCCCCAGACTACGTTACCAAATTCTTCACCAACCAATAGACTTCCATCTGCAGAATTTTCAAATAAATTGTAATATTTGCTGAAACCATCACAAGCAGTTGGTGCGGCTGAAATTGGGAAAAAATTATTTTTTTTACAAAAATTTATAATCTCTATAAGATTCTCTGTATCAATGGTTCCTATTTCATCTATAAAAATAATAAGCTTATTTTCAGGATGATCTTGTATTAGGTATTTGATAATAGATAAAATAAGTACAATTCTCAATAACCTATCGGTTCCATCTGACTCAACCTGATTTTTAAGATCAGCTTTTTTCCTGAAGCCTTGATGATCATAAGTAAGACTAATATCAAAAAGCTGAGCAAAAGTAATTTTGGCACCCTCATCTATATATTTTTCTAAAAGAGCAAGATTTTCATTGCTATCTTCCATTTTTTCAAAAATATAATTGTTTTCAGAAGAAATATCTTTGATCATACTGATCTTTTTTAAGTCACTTAATATTTTTTTGTTTTCATTTATTTCTATTTTAAGATTTTCAATATTAGAAATTTTTATACTTTTTAAACGTCTGTTAAATTGATGGTGGATAAAAGTCTTGAATTCATCAAAGTATAAACATAGATTTCCACTTGGATTTGCAAATTGTGCCGACACAGATTCTATTAATTTTAAAACACCGTCTTCTTTTTCTTCTACAGTACTTATTTCTGCTTCTACATAATCTATCAATTCCTGGTCATCAGCTGAATAAAAGTTAAGGCTATTTTTTATAGGCTCAGCGGCTATTTGTTTTTCGAAATAAAGACTGTTTAATTTTTTTTTTAACTCTATTATCTTAGAATAGAACTGATCGAGACTCTTTATATCTCCCTTGGAACTATAATCAATTGCAGTAAAGGCCTCATTTTGAATTTGTTCAACTTCACCTTTCTTCCGCCGGACTTCATCCAAATCAGAACTTAATTTTTGGATTTTATTTTCTTCACACCTATTCAACGATTTGATATCTTCAATTTTGTCCTTAAACTCTTCTATACCATTAAGTACTTCTTCATATTCTTTTTTTAGTTCTAAAATTAAAGCTTTTAAATTGTCACAGTCTTTTACAAGTCCAGGGAGGTTGTCCATATCATTTATTCTTGATTTCGTTTTATATATTTGATCTTCAAATTCCTCGATCTGATTTCTAAGGTTTGTTTTTATTGTAATATCTTTTAATATTTGCTTTTTGTTTTTTAATTCTCTTTGATTATCAGCCAGCTTTATTTTTAGATCTTGAACAGAATCAAGTTTTTTACCAACAAAGTTATCCGGCAATATAATTTCTCCATCAAATATAGCCATCTCTTTTTTAAATGTTTTTATCTTTTTATTAACTTGATTATCAGCCTGATAAAGAAAACTATCTGATAAAATAGCATTCAATTTCTCTTGGACTTCATGGTTATCAGAAATCTTACTTAAAAAACTCTCAGAATAATTAAAGATTCTAATCTCAATGCTCTTTATCTTTTTTTTTAGTTCATCAAGCTTTTTTTCTATGACTTCTATAGTTAAATTTTTATCATCAATTTTCTGGAACCTAATTTCTAAATCTTTTTTTTGATTCTTTATTTTATTAAGTTCTGCTATTAAATATTCTTTCCAGCCGTAGTTTCTTATCTTATTTATTTTGGTGGTCAACTCATCACATTGTTTTTGATTTTGCTTAAGGTCTTTATCAAGACCACCTTTCTGTATAAGCAACTTTTCTTTTTTTTCTTCAAACTCACTGAGTTTTACCTCATTGTCTTGAAATTTTTTTTTAGTATCTTTCAGTTCAAGACTTAATGACTCAATTATAGTCTTTGACTCTTGGAAAAACTTAAAAATAACAATTTTTTTTTCGTTGTTTAAATCTTGATAATCAGAAACAATTCTTTTGTATTTGTTAAAATCTTTTTTTATATAATTTATATGATCAATTTCATTTTTTATTTTATAGAGCCTATCTAAGTTGTGTTTGTATTTTTTCGAAAAATCAGCTTTTAAAGTTTCTTTGTTATCAGCAATTATTAATGATTCTTTTAAAGCTTTATTGTCTATAAGCTCTGGGCTTATTAAGTATTTGTATATATTTGAAAAAGTGTTAGAAAGATTTCTTTTTTTAGAAACTTTTTCGTTTATCCAGACAACACCATTATTATTGCCACCCTTTTGATATACAAAATTAAAAAAAGCTTGTTTTTCATTAAATTTTTCAAAATTGATTCCGGAAACTGAAAAATCTTTTTCTATTTCATTAAAAGATTTTATTTTTTGTCCTTGTTCTGTTTTTTCAATAAAAAATTCATCCTGATAATTCCGGTCTATTTTATAGTAATTCACAGTCCCATTAATATTTTTTCTCACAAGAATCATGTAATATCGTTTCTTAAACACTTCAAAAATTAAAAAACTCTGGTTAAAATGATTAAAATAATGTGAATTTGTAATTTTCCCTCCAGATCTGTTGCCACTGAAAGACATTATGTTTTCGTTAATAATATATAAGTAGTTCAATGAATATATTAACGAACTTTTACCAACATTATTAGGACCAACCAATTGAATTGAATC
>JBNJGP010000123.1:0-5525 GCA_051747805.1 Candidatus Muiribacteriota bacterium | reverse complement strand
GCATGTTCCGGAAAAAATGCGCCTGCAAGTATAATATATACAGGAAGTCTTGCTGAACATGACATAAAAGGGGTTATCAGAATAGTTAAAAGCCTGTCCTAGTGGGGTTTCTGGATAATTTTTTGAGACCTGTATTTATGAAAAGTGATCAGGGAATGAGTCCTATGCTTATATTTTTTGCTATACTCGGAGGAATTAATGTGTGGGGGATAATAGGACTTATTTATGGACCTATGGTTTTTGGACTTGGTTTTATAATGATATATATTTATCAGATAGAATTTAGTGAATATCTCAAATATCAGGATGATAACTAATAACTAAAAAGCCCTTTAATTTTTGATATTAATTTAGTTGATCTTTGGCCGAAAACCAGTTTTTTTTGTTAAGAAACTATTTAGTTGCTGAACGAAAACTGCCTTTTTTGCCCAGTTCTGCGTTAGAATCAAAATTTAAGACTCAAAATACTTCAGTATTCCTGCGGTTAAATTTTTTATCTGCCGTAACTGAACAAAAAATTCAAGTTATCGGCCAAATACTATTTAGTTTTATAATATAAAACGATATTTTTTAATTACTAATCAGGAGTTAATTTGTTTACAAAAAGATTTTTTCTTATATTTATTTTTATAATTTTACCGTCTGAACTTTTTTCTCAGAACTTAATCAACGAATTTATAAAAGAAAAAGAAGTAATTAGTTTTTGTGGTAATGAAATTAAGCTTGAAAAATTAAACTTAAAAGAAAGACTTGAAAAAGAGTTTTTATTATATGCATTTGACAAACCTCAGGTTTTACTCTGGCTTAAAAGAACTCCAAGGTATTTTAATCATATAGAAAAAGTTTTAAAAGAAAATAATCTACCCCAGGATTTAAAGTATGTTGCGGTTGTGGAAAGTGCTTTAAGGACGGATATAAGATCTTCACGAAATGCAGTTGGTATCTGGCAGTTTATAAGACCTACTGCAGTGCTTTACGGTCTGGAGGTTAATAAATCATATGATGAAAGACGTGATAGTCTTAAAGCTACAAAAGCAGCATCAGAGTATTTAAAAGATTTATATGAAAGATTTGAAAACTGGGAGCTTGCTCTTGCTGCATACAATATAGGTGAAATGAGAATTGAAAGAGAGCTTGAATCTCAAAAAACTGATAATTTTTATGAGCTTATTTTACCGGAAGAGACAATGAGATATGTTTTTAAAATAATTGCAGCAAAATTAATTTATGAAAACCATAATCTGCTCGGTTTTTATCTGGATAAAGATGATTATTACAAATCTTATAATACAAAAGAGGTGAAAGTAATTCTCGATAATACTGTGCCTGTTAATCTGGCATCAGAAGTTCTTGATATAAGTTTCTACCAGTTTAGACTTTTAAACCCTGCTGTAACAGGAAATTATTTTAAAACGGGTAATAATACATTTAAAATACCAGAAAATACAGATAAAAAAGAGTTTTTAATAAATTTTAAAAAATTACGTAAAAAATGGTATAAAGAACATAATATTTTTTATTATACAGTGGAGCCTGGTGATTCTCTTATAAAAATTTCTGAACAGTTCAAGGTTATGGTAAAAGATGTATTAGAATGGAATAAGATGGATTACAGTGATTATATTTATCCTGGTCAGAAGCTTATAATAAAAAGTAGAAAAAAATAGGAACCGAATTAGTAAGTGAGCATTTTTTATGAGAATAAAATTGATTTTAATTCTTATTAAATGAAAAATTAACAATCACAGGAAAATGATCTGAAGGGTAGATTCCTTTTGTAGAATCATAAATTATTTTTTTTGATTCCGGGTTAATATCTCCGCTGTATAAAATCCAATCTATTCTTCCTGTGTGCGGTATTCCTGAAAAACCGTGGAAAGTAGCTGATTGCAGGTTTTTAAAAGGGTCTCTGAAGCAGGGGTTTTCGTTGTTTTTACATGTGAAGTTATGATAACAAATGCCTGTTGGGTCAGAATTGAAATCACCGCATAGAATTTGAGGAATTTCGGAATTGAAATTTCTTAGTTTGCTTCTTATAAGATCTGCACTTTTTTGCTGCACTTCATCTTTGAAGTCAAAATGAGTATTAGTAATACATAAAAAATTATTATCCATTTTGAAAAGAACTGTAACAGCTTGTCTCGGCCATAAACTTTTATTAAACTGACTTTTGCGGTCAGGAGTATCGCTTAAGAAATAATGATCTGTAAAAAGTATGTCCCATTTTTTTTTGTAAAAAATTGGTATATCCTGCCACCCGTATACAGGATATTTGTATCTGCCTGTGTAAAAATAATCAGGAAGATTTTTTTTTAGAAAAGACAGCTGGAAATCATTAGCTTCCTGGATACATAAAAAATCAGGGGATTGCTTTTTTACAGTATCTATAATCAGATTTTTTCTTATATCCCATGAGTTTTCATAATCATATGCAAGCCCGAATCGGATATTAAATGTCATTACTGAAAATTTGTTTTTTTGCATCTAAAAATATGATTCTTTTTTTAAAATTTAAATTAGTGATTTCCCGAAAACCAGGATTTTTTGTTCAGTTACGGCAGATGAAAAATTTAACCGCAGGAATACCGGAGTATTTTAAGGATTATATTTTGATTCTAACGCAGAACCGGGAAAAAAAGCATTTTTCGTGCAGCAACTGGATTATATAAAAATAATATATCAACCTGGATAAAATAATATTACAGTAATATTTATTTTTTGGGAAATAATAGGTTCAATCTATGTTAATGTAAAGGTTTAAAAAATGGATTTTAATAATATTAAAGAAATTTGTGAAGAGGAAAGCTGGATTTATAAAAAAATTCAAGTAAATTATTCAGACTCAGTTTACGCAGAAAAATACAAAATTTTTATAGATCAAATTTCCCAAAGACTTTTTGATCTTGATTGTTTTTTTGCTAAAAGCCATGAAAATTGTATGAAATACGGTTTTTTTAGTTTTTTTGGTATTCCGAAAAATAAAGAGTATGATTTTTTTATTAAAATATTAGAAAATATTCCTGACGAAAATATCAATGAAAATAAAAAGTTAAAACTTTTTACATCTTCATTTTGTCCTCATTGTCCAGGTGTTTTAAATCAGATTTTTGAAATGATTAAAATTCATAAAATAAATACTGATGTATATTTTACAGACGATGCCTATGAATATGCAGATAAGTATAATATTATGTCAGTTCCAACTCTTATAGTTGAAATAGGTAATAGTGAAGTCTCAAGGTGGACAGGTTTTATAAATAAAGAAGATGTTTTAAAATCAGTAAAAGGGTTTTCAAAAAAAGATTATAGTATAGATTATTTTATTAACCTTCTTGAGCAGGGAAAAGCAGAAGATCTGGCAGCTATGATGAAAAATGAAAATATTTTGCCCGATGGATTTGTTTTGCTTTTTCAGAATTTTAAGTGGAGCGTCAGGCTGGGAGCTATAGTTGCCGCTGAATATCTCAAAGAATTATCTTATGATCTTTTTGAAGAACTCCTTGAAAAGAACTATAATAACTTTAAAGATTTAAGCTCTGATGTTAAAGGAGATCTTTTGTATTTGTTGTCACTTTCAGAAAATAAAGAAAAATGGATAAGAATGATTAACGAGATTCTTAATACAGAAAATGACAATTCTGTTATTGAAGCTGCCTATGAATCACTGGAAGAATTAAAAGTAAAAAAAAATTAATTGTGGAACAAATTAACTATATATTTTATAAAGAAAGACAGGTTTTGCTAGTAATTGTTTGCTGAACGAAAACTGCCTTTTTTGACTGGATGCGTTAGAATCAAAATTTAATCCTTAAAATACTCCGGTATTCCTGTGGTTAAATTTTTTTTGTGGTGTAACTGAACAAAAAATTCCAGTTTTAGGCAAATACCAATTATTATATATTTTAAGTTCTGCAAATTATAGATAATAAGTTTGCAAACTGCAGGGAGGAAGTAAATGGATCTTAAGAAAGTTGAATATGAAATTAAATCTCACCTGGAAAACGGTGATAGAGATAAAGCATTAAAAGCGATTTATGATTCAATAGTATATTTTGCCCGTAAAAAGGAATTTGGAAAAGCTGAAGCTCTTCGGGATAAAATTTATGATATAGATTCATTTGCTCTTACAGAGATAGTTGAATCTTCTGAAATAATTGAACATGAGAAAAAACAGTCTATAGATAAGAATCACCAGAGTATATTTCAAAAACTTTATTCTGAGCTTACCCCTGAAGAAGGGAATGCCCTTTATTTTGCTATGGAGGAACAAAAGTTTAGTTATGAAGATGTATTTTTTAACCAGGGAGAAAAAAACGATACACTTTACTTTATAGATAAAGGTTCTTTAAAGCTTATTCATAAAAAAGATGATGAAGATATTTTTATAAATGAGTTAAAACCCGGACATATTGGCGGAGGAGAATCTTTTTTTCAGACAAGTATTTGTACGAATTCTTTGGTTGGCAGTTCAGAAGGATCTCTTCACTCTTTAAACAGAAATAATCTTGACAGACTAAAAAGTCAGTATCCTGGTCTTGAACCGAAACTTAAAGATTTTTCATATACAATAAAATCGACTTCACAGGTTTTAAAGGAAAGGGGAGTAAACAGAAGAGTACATAAAAGAATTCCTTCAAAAGGAGTAATTGTATTTCAGATTTTAAGTGCTTCCGGAAAATCAATAGGCAAAGTTTTGAAGGGCAAGCTTTCTGATGTTTCTGCAGGAGGGCTTTCTTTTTATTTTACTACTTCCAATGAAAAAAACGTTAAACTTCTTTTGGGCAGAGACCTTATGATGAAATTTATAGTGCCTGAGACAAAAAACAGGTCTGAAATTAAAAAAAGGGGTAAGGTTTTAGGCGTACTTCCCCAGATGAATCACGAATATTCAATACATTTAAAATTTGATTCACTCCTTGATCCTAAATATTTAATGTAGTAACGGGCTGAAAACTTAAAAGGTGTTGTTCAATTAAATCAGATAAAAAATTTAACCATGCAAATACCTGAGTATTTTTGAGGATTAAATTTTTTATCTGATTATAATAGTAAAGAAATACAATTTTTGTTCAGCATCTAAGCGAGGTATTAGGTATTAATTCAGGTGAACAGATAAAATATCACTTCTTGCATTTACATTCTGAAGTTTTACTGTGATGTTATCTCCCGGTTTCAGACTCATTCCTGGAGAACCGGAAAGTTTTGATTCAATCATATAATTCAAAAGAACTATTCCGTAGTTATGTCTTTTATCTGAGATTACCATGGCAGGCTCTGTTTTTCCCCTTTTTGATTCCAGATATTTTAAAATCCAGTATCTTTTTCTCTGGAACTGAACTCTGCCTATATTTGCCATTGAACTATTAATCTGTGCTGTAAGAGCATTAAGTTCATCTTCTGAATAAGGTTTTTGAATATTAAAAGCAGATTTTATCTGTCTTTGGCATACAAGATCAAAATATTTTCTCACAGGAGATGTAGATGTAATATAAGAGTTGACACCAAGACCACAATGGGGCTCAGGT
>JBNJGP010000122.1:0-5630 GCA_051747805.1 Candidatus Muiribacteriota bacterium | reverse complement strand
ATTAATCGTTAGTGTACCCTTGAAACTTTTACTCTCCATGAGATAAATCCCGACACGTGAAATAATCAAGTGGTCAATTTGAGCTGTTCTATCTTTATGTTTGATTCTCAAATCATGGATTAAAATCGCATCGTCTCTGTTTTTGTATTCGTGGTCAAGGTAGTAGGCATTGTCTTTTTCTGCCATTAAACCATTTTCCAACTTGGTTAATTCATCTTTGATGTACTTTTTTTGATATTTGCTCTGGCTTTTTTCATAAAGTGATTTTAATTGTTTGATCTGTGTTGTCTTGTCATCTAAATTTTTATAAATCATTTTTGCTTCCTGATTAAAATTATTAATTATAATACTAACCAAAACAAACTTTGATACAAAATGCCCCTGTAAGGCTTTTTCGATAAAATATGCAGCATTTAAAACAATTATTAGGTAACTGTATGTTTGAACAAACTTTTAAAAACATTGACGATATTTTATGGAAAGACTCAGGGGCTGACAGCGAGCTTGACTATATAGGACAAACCTCATGGATCATGTTCCTGCGCTACCTTGATGATCTAGAAAATGATAAAAAAGATATAAAAGAGCTTTCAGGTGAAACCTACACTTATATCTTGGATGAAAAGTACCGCTGGAACAGCTGGGCGATGCCAAAAGACAAAAACGGCAAGCTTGATCACAACAAAGCCCTTACGGGAAATGATTTGGTGGAGTTTGTAGATAGGCAGCTTTTTCCCTACCTGGCTTCATTTAAAACAAAAACGGACAATCCCCTAACCATTGAGTACAAAATAGGTGAAATTTTCAGCGAACTCAAAAACAAAATTCAAAGCGGCTACAACCTGCGAGAGATCATCGAGTACGCCGATGAGCTTCCCTTTAAATCCAGTAAAGATAAGCACGAACTCAGCCACCTGTATGAAACCAAGATCAAAAACATGGGCAACGCCGGAAGAAACGGTGGGCAATACTATACCCCAAGACCGCTCATTCGTGCGATGATAAATGTCATCGATCCACAAATCGGTGAAAAGGTGTACGATGGAGCCGTAGGAAGTGCGGGCTTTTTATGTGAAACTTATGAATATATGTATGAACGCATGAATAAAAACGTCGATAATTTAAAAATCCTGCAGGAAAAAACCTTTTATGGCAAAGAAAAGAAAAACTTAGCTTATGTCATAGGTATCATGAATATGATTCTGCACGGTATAGAAGCCCCAAATATCAGACACACCAATACGCTGGCTGAATCCATACGTGACATTCAGGAAAAAGACCGCTACCATGTGATATTGGCAAACCCTCCCTTTGGCGGAAAGGAACGAAAAGAGGTACAGCAAAACTTTGATATCAAAACGGGTGAAACCGCCTTTTTGTTTATGCAGCATTTTATAAAATCCCTCAAGGCAGGCGGAAGAGCCGCAGTCGTAGTAAAAAATACGATTTTAAGTAACTCTGACAACGCTTCTGTTGCTTTGCGTAAGCATCTGCTTGAAAACACAAATCTGCACACCATACTGGATATGCCCGGCGGTACCTTTACAGGTGCGGGCGTTAAAACGGTGGTACTGTTTTTTACCAAAGGCGAAAGTACCAAAAAGATATGGTATTACAAACTCAACCCGGGGCGGAGTCTGGGCAAAACAAACCCGCTGAACGATAACGATATGAAAGAGTTTTTAACCCTGCAAAAAGAAAAGGGTGAGAGTGAAAACTCATGGAGCGTGGATATAAACGATATCGATGAAAGCACATATGATCTGAGCGTAAAAAACCCAAATGAAAGCGAGGAGGTAGAGCTTCGCACTCCCCGGGAGATTTTGGCTGAGATGGAAAAGCTTGACAGTGAAACAACGAAACTTTTAGCTTCTGTTAGAGAGATGGTATGAGTATAAAATTGCCATTAAAAACTTTTGATGAAGTCTTAGAGATAAGAAGTGGTAGAAATCAAAAAGAAGTGTTAGATACTAATGGAGAGTATCCTATCATTGGGAGTGCTGGCAAAATAATGGGGTATGCAAATAGTTACATTTGTGAAGAAAATACAACTATTATTGGACGAAAAGGTACTATTAATAGTCCAATGATAATTAATGAAAAATTTTGGAATGTAGATACCGCCTTCGGTTTACATGCCAAGGAAGAATTAGACAAAAAATATTTATTTTACTTTTGTCAAAATTTTGATTTTACAAAATTAGATAGAGGTTCTGGAAGACCTAGTTTAGTAAAATCTGATTTATTAAAAATTAAAATACCTATCCCTCCTATAGAAAAACAAAAACAGATCGTAGCCGTTTTGGATAAAGCCTTTGATGCCATAGACAGCGCAAAGCAGAACCTGCAAAAAAACCTAGACAATGCACAGGATCTTTTTCAAAGCAGACTCAATGAGATATTTTCACAAAAAGGTGAAGGTTGGGAAGAGAAAACGTTGGGTGAAGTATGTAAGACAGCTGCAGGGGGAACACCATTAAAATCAAAAAAAGAATATTATGAAAATGGTACTATACCTTGGCTTTGTAGCGGAGAGGTAAAACAAGGAAATATTTACAGTTCAGCTAACTATATTACTCAACAAGGATTAGATAATTCATCTGCAAAAATATTTCCTATAAATACTGTAGTTGTAGCAATGTATGGAGCAACTGCTGGTGATGTTGGTATGTTAAAATTACAAACGTCCACTAATCAAGCAGTTTGTGGAATATTCCCAAGTAAACTACTATTGCCAAAGTTTATTTATTATGCTTTTACATTTAAAAAGAGCAATTTAATTGCACAGGCTATTGGAAATGCACAACCAAATATCTCACAAAGTAAAATCAAAAATACTTTAATACCATTAATTTCAAAAGATAAACAAAAACAAATAGTAAAAGAATTAGACAGATTAAAAGAGCAAACAAAACAGTTAGAAAAATACTATGAACAAAAACTAAAAAACTTAGATGAACTCAAAAAGTCTGTCTTGCAAAAGGCGTTTAGCGGGGAGCTGGTATGAATGAAGCACAAACACGACTGGAACTTATAGACCCAAAACTTCGTGAAGCGGGATGGGGCGAAGTAGAGGGCAGCCGCATCCACGTGGAGTATCCCATCAGCAAGGGCAGGCTGCTTGGTAACGGCAGACGGGCAAAGCCTTTGAGCGCTGATTATGTACTGATCTATAAAAACCAAAGGTTAGCCGTTATCGAAGCAAAAAAGCGCGGTCTGCACTACAGTGACGGCGTGGCTCAGGCAAAAGAGTATGCCCGGAGGCTGCAAGTCCGCTACGCTTACTCCACAAACGGTGTGCAAATTTATGCCATAGATATGGACAGCGCCGATGAAAGCGATACATTCACGTTCCCGGGTCCCGATGAGCTATGGCAAATGACCTTTCCACAAGAAGACAGCGTTAGAGACGGGTTATTTGCCATACCTTATGAAATGAGCGGTGGAAAATGGGAACTTCGCTACTACCAAACCAACGCCGTGAGCAAGGTTTTGCAAGCTGTGGCAAATGAAAAAGATCGCATCCTTTTAACACTGGCGACGGGAACGGGAAAAACGGCGATCGCTTTTCAGATCGTGTGGAAGCTTTTTCACGCAAAATGGAATTTGCAAAAAGATTTTAAAAGGTCACCCCGTATCCTGTTTCTAGCCGATAGAAATATTTTAGCCGATCAGGCGTTTAACTCTTTTGGAGCGTTTGAAGAGGATGCATTAGTCAGGATAGATCCTCAGGAGATACAAAAGAAAAAAAGAGTTCCTAAAAACGGTTCGATCTTTTTTACCATCTTTCAAACCTTTATGACAGGAATCAATGATACGCCCAATTTCGGAGAGTATCCAAAAGATTATTTTGATTTTATCATTATCGATGAGTGTCACAGAGGCGGGGCAAACGATGAGAGCAGTTGGAGGGCTATTTTGGAGTATTTCAGCCCTGCATACCAGCTTGGACTTACCGCAACGCCCAAAAGAGACGTCAACGGCGATACCTATGCATACTTTGGAAAGCCCGTGTATGAGTATTCGCTCAAAGAGGGGATTAATGACGGGTATCTGACTCCTTTTAAAGTCAAAGATATTTCAACAACGGGTGATACCTACATCTATACAGATGAAGATGAGGTGCTTGAAGGTGAGATAGAAGAGGGCAGAGAGTACACAAAAGAAGAACAAAACAAAGTTATAGAGATCATGGATGTTGAAAAGTACCGTGTAAAACTTTTCATGCAAATGATAGATCAAACAAAAAAAACTTTGGTGTTTTGTGAATCCCAGCCCCACGCGGCTGCCATACGAAACTTGATAAATCAGACGGCACAAAACAAACATATAGATTTTTGCCACCGTGTCGGGGCAGATGACGGGGCGCGGGGTGATAAGCACTTAAGAGATTTTCAAGACAATGAAAAAAGATATCCTACTATTCTTACAACTTCACGCAAACTCAGTACCGGAGTTGACGCTCCTGAGATACGCAATATCGTGCTGCTTCGAACGGTAAATTCAATGGTAGAGTTTAAGCAGATTATCGGTCGTGGAACAAGACTGTATGAGGGGAAGGATTATTTTACCATTTATGATTTTTATGATGCGTACAAACACTTTCACGACCCTGAGTGGGACGGCGAGCCTGTAGAACCCGAAGAACCAAAACCGCCAAAGCCTCCCTGTGAAGTATGCGGTCAAAAACCCTGCATCTGTCCGCCACCTGAGGAAAACCCCTGCCAAGAGTGTGGTAATATCCCCTGCGTGTGTGATAAGCCTCCTAAGAAGATGGTGAAAGTCAAGCTTTCAGAAGGCAACTACCGAAATCTTGATTCGATGGTAAAAACGATGTTTTATTCTCCTGAGGGCAAACCGATATCTGCGGGAGAATTTGTAAAAAGACTTTTTGAAGATATCCCGAAATTTTTTGAAAATGAAGAGGAACTAAGAAGAATCTGGAGTTTGCCCGATACGAGAAAAAGACTCATTGAAGAGCTTGGAGAAGCCGGGTACTCACTGGAACAGCTTGAAGACTTGAAATCGATTATCAACGCAAAAGATAGCGATCTGTACGATGCCCTGAGTTACATTGCTTATCACAAAAATTTGGTGCCAAGACTTTTAAGAGCAAAAAAAGCAAAGCTTAAAATAGTACATTATGATGAAGCCAAACAGGAGTTTTTGGATTTTGTTTTACAACAATATGTGGATAACGGTGTCAAAGAGCTGGATGATAAAAGGTTGCCAACTTTGCTTGTTGCCAAATACAGCGCTATTGAGGATGCAAAACAAAGCCTTGGCGAAATACCGGAGATACGAGATACCTTTATAGACTTTCAAAAGTATCTGTATGTGAGTTGATCACCTATTTAAGCAAACAAATAAATCGATATGGCACCCAACTGTAGCCATAACATTCACTCTAATACATGTTTACAACACTACCCCTTGACTTCTCATAAAAACTGTACTAGAATACATGTTTACTCTCTGAAGAGTTACTTATACCATTAAACTGTATTAGAGTACAGTTTTAAAAGAGATCTCATGGCAAAACGGATAGTAAAAATACCAAAACCCGACACCGCTGCAATCGCCAGTGCCAAAGATATCGGCCGATTTGTGCAATGGCGCAGAAAAGAGCT
>JBNJGP010000121.1:0-5747 GCA_051747805.1 Candidatus Muiribacteriota bacterium | reverse complement strand
ATATACGCTCTTAGATTTTTTTGTGATTTTATTTCGTAATAAATTTTAACCTCTTGCTCTTATCGTCTCACCTCTTACTTCTCACCCCTCACTTCTCACGACTCTTATCGGCTCCTATCGTCTCACCTCTCACCTCTCACCTCTCACTTCTCACGGCTCTTCTCTGCTTCTATCGGCTCCTATCGTCTCACCTCTCACCTCTCACCTCTCACTTCTCACGGCTCTTCTCAGCTTAAACTTAAAAATCTATATTTTCACAAAAATTGTTTTGGCAGAAGAAAAAGTAACTTTTCCCTTAACGCCTTTAATTTTTTTAACATACTTACACGCTGTATAGTCAACAGGAACAATATCATCATTCTTTCCGCCAGAATTAACAGCCGCATGTTTTGCTGCAAATTTCAAAAGCTTAGAAGGAATTTCTCTATAATCCCTGCATACTATAACATGTCCCCCTTTTAAATTCTGAGCATGAAGCCATAAAAAATTACCTTTTGCGATTTTTGAAAGCAAAAAATCATTATCGTCTGCACTTTTGCCAACATATATTTTAGTCTCTTTAAACTCAGTTTTATAAACCGACTTATATATTTTTTCCCTTTTTTGTTTTTGATTTTTCTCTTCTACAGAAACATTTTCACCATTTAAAACTCTTTTTATATCGTTTTCAATCAGCTCTAATTTTTTCAAAAGCTCCTTCTTTTTAGAGCTTTCATACTCTAATCTTTTTTTATGTTTTTTATACAATTTAAAAAAAAGCTGCATATTCTCTTCTACTGTTAAATCAGGTCTTAATTTTATAATTTTTTCAATACCATCAAAATCATATACTTTTACCTTATCCTGTCCATCTTCAACAGAGTGGGCATAAGTTTTAAGCAGTTGCCCTAGGCTATAGTATTCCTCAATATTTTCTTTTACTATTTTAGAATCTTTAACTTTTAAGAGATTTTTCTTTACTTTTTCTTTCTTTTTCTGAAGTATTTTTAATTTATATGATACCTGCGTATCCTCTTTAATCTTATTTTTTTCCTCAAAATAAAAATTATCTATTGCCTCATTAAAAGAGGGAAACTCTATAATATTAAATTCATTATTATTAATATAAAAAGGGAAAAAAGATTTAATTTTATTTTTTTTTATATAAACAAAGCATTTATCAGAGTTTAGAAGTTTTTCCAGACTGTTTATTTCCAGACAGGTAAAAAGTTTGCTGTTGAATTTTGAAAAAAGGCGAGAATTCATCGGTTTTTTTAGTATATCTTTATTAAAAACTTTTTTTTCATTTTTTGGAAATTCATATTTAACGCCGGGATAAATTGTTCTTTCCTGATTAAAAAGCTTCTCAGAAGAGCCTTTACTGATTTTTCCTTTTGTACCTCCCCTTCTCTGATGATTCTGATATTTACACGCAGCTTTTATTATACTATCTTTATTATTAAATAGAATAATATTTGACGTTTTTCCCATCATTTCAAAAACAACGGTATGTTCCTTGAGTTTTAAAAAAATAACTCTATCATAATCATAAGTTGATATTTTGCAGAAGTTCTCATTTTTAATAATATTCTTAAGAACTATAACAAAATTTTTTATATGAGGTGTCTTATCATTTTTTTTTATAAGAGAAGATATTTTTGAGTTTTTAGTAAAAAAAATCACCTGATTTCCGTAAGTTAAATCAACAATTAATTTTTTAACTTTTTTTATAGAATAAAATGAAAATTCAAATGTATAATTATCAAAAGCCCGTATTTTTGTAAGTCTGGATATTTTAAGTTCATCATCAAGCTCTTTACAAACATAATAATACCCTAGAGAATCAAGAATCATAAAAATATAAAAAATTTAAAACAGGCAGCCTAAACCAAGCCTGCCTGTTTTAATAATTGTATTTTATAATGCTTCAGGTGCCTTCCCTGCACACCCTAAATACTTTAATTTTCTAGAAACAACTCCTTTTATAGCCTCTCTGCCAGGTCCAAGGTATTTTCTTGGATCAAATACTTCGGGACTTTCTATAAATACTTTTCTAACAGCACCAGTTAAGGCTAATCTTAAATCTGTATCAATATTAATTTTACATACCCCGGTTTTTGCTGCCTCAGCAATTATATCTTCTGGAACACCCCTTGCTCCAGGTATTTTTGCCCCATAATCATTACAGGTTTTAACAAGGTCCTGAGGAACCGAAGAAGCGCCATGCAACACAAGAGGGTAATTTTGAGGAATTCTTTTTTCAATTTCCTCTAAAATATCAAACCTCAGCTTTGGCTCTCCTTTAAATTTATAGGCACCATGAGAAGTACCAATTGCAATA
The DNA here is from genome assembly GCA_051747805.1 of Candidatus Muiribacteriota bacterium. Lineage (GTDB taxonomy): Bacteria > Muiribacteriota > Muiribacteriia > Muiribacteriales > Muiribacteriaceae > JBNJGP01. Next base: position 3,427 of record JBNJGP010000121.1, on the reverse strand, counting down.
GCCAGCGAATCACATCCTGTTTTTTCAATAAACTCTGCCGCCTGATCCGGATCAGTAAAGGAAGCATCTTTATCAGCCACGTTTACGTCATCCTCAATTCCTGCAAGCTGACCAAGTTCAGCCTCAACAGGAACTCCTTTATCATGAGCATAATCAACAACCTGTTTTGTAAGTTTAATATTATCCTTAAATGAATGTTTTGATCCATCTATCATTACAGAGGTAAAACCTCCGTCTATACATGATTTGCAAATTTCAAAACTATCCCCATGGTCTAAATGAACTGCCACAGGAACGTCATATAGCTCAAGTGAAGCTTTAATTAAATGCATAAGATATTCATGTCTTGCATATTTTCTTGCGCCTGCTGAAACCTGAATAATCAGAGGGGCTTCCTGTTCTTTAATAGCCTCAAAAATACCCTGAATAATTTCCATATTATTCACATTAAAAGCACCAACAGCATATTTTCCCCTTCTTGCACTTTCAAACATTTTTTTTGTTCCAATAAGTGGCATAAAACCTCCTGTTTTGTTAAATAATCATCTTATTTTTAATATTATAAATGATATTAATGTTTTATTCAAGGTAAATGAGCTGATAACGCTCCCGCGCGGACATAATTTATACTTGTGGTTTTATAAATTTAATTCGTATTTTTTTTGTAAACACATTTATTAACTGATTAAAAAACAACGGGTTTTTAACTTTAAACCCGGCTTCTTTAAACATTTTTTCAAGCTCTGTATATGAAAAATAATGAAGGGATTTTTTCCTTTTAGAAACAATAAGTTTCCCTCTGCCTCCTGGACGGATTATTCTATATATATCAAAAATTAACGCCTGTGGATGGGGAGTAAATTCAAGTGTATTATATATTTCTATATCTTCAAAATCATCTTTTTCAAAATCTTTAAAAATATTTTTCCCATGCATTTTTTTAATAATAAGTTTTTCTTTTTCTTTTTCATATTCTAAACTTTTTTCAGGTTCAAAAACCTCAAAAACATGACCACAGTTACAACATATAAAAAGCGTGTGATTTATTTTTTTGTTTTTTACACTGTGACATACACCACAGAGAATTTTGTCCATAAAGAGCTCCTTTTCAGGCTTTAGGATGTGTTTTTTTATATTCTCTAATTAATTTCTCTCCTGAAATATGAGTATAAATCTGTGTAGTTGCAAGGCTTGCATGCCCTAGAAGTTCCTGCACAGTTCTTATATCAGCACCGTTATTTAAAAGGTGGGTGGCAAAAGTATGTCTTAAAACATGTGGAGTAAGCTTAATTTTAGCAGCAAGTTTTTTTACATATTTATCAAAAATAAGTCTTACTCCTCTTTCTGAAAGTTTATTGCCGAATCTATTTACAAACAGATAGTCAGTTTTTGAAAAACCTGTAATTTTTTCACTGTATTTTTCTATCCAGCCTAACGCGGGTTTACCAAACGGAACTATTCTTTCTTTAGAACGTTTTCCAAACACTTTAATTAATCTTTCCCCAAAGTCTATATCATAAATTTTTAAGTTTGAAAGCTCACTTACTCTAATACCAGTTGCGTATAAAAGCTCAAAAATCAAACGGTCTCTTAAACCTAATACTGTATCTGTGTCAGGCAACTCAAAAAGTTTATTTAATTCTTCTGGAAAAACAAATTTCGGAAGGTTGCTGGCAACTTTCGGCAAATTAACAAGGGCAGCTGAATTTTTTTGTATTATATTTTTTCTTTTTAAATATTTAAAAAAACTATGTATTGTTGATATATGCCTTGCTATAGTTTTAGAAGAAAGTTTGTTTTTTGAGAGATAAGTCATATACGCTCTGAAGTTGATAGTTTTAAGCTTATCAAGCTCCAGCTTATTTTTATGCAGGTACATGCCAAATTTTATTAAATCTTCCATATAAGCTTTAACAGTAAGGGGCGCGCGATTTTTTTCATAAAGCAGGTGTTTTCTGAACCCTTCAATACAGTTTCCAATATCAATCAACTTTCCATTCCACCTCTTTTAAAAAGTTTTGCAGCGACTCAAGTGCTTTTTGAGCCATTTTCGTTTTTTTAACTTTTTTATCCTTAATCTTTTTTTCAGGTTTGGGAAGAATTCCAAAATTTGCATTCATCGGTTGAAAGTTCTTTCCTTCATAGGATGTTATATATTTAATGAGGGCTCCTGTCATAGTATCAGGTGGCAGATTAAATTTTTGCATATTTAAATCTCTGCTTGTACATATTATATAAAAAGCAGAATATAGCCCGGTAAAAATCGACTCAAGATAACCTTCAACACCGGTAATCTGTCCTGCAAGCATAACTCTGTCAAGCCCTTTAACTCTCAAAAATCTATCAAGTTTTTTGGGAGCATTTATATAAATATTTTTATGCATTCTTCCGAGCCTTGTAAATTCCGCCCGTTCAAGCCCGGGAATTAAACGGAAAACTCTTTTTTGTTCGCCAAATTTTAGATTTGTCTGAAAACCAACCATATTATATAAAGAGCCTTCCCTGTTTTCTTTTCTAAGCTGTAAAACAGCATAAGGTTTATAATCAATATAATGCTCAAAACCAACTGGACGCATTGGTCCAAATACAGGTGTTTTAAATCCTCTGGAGGCTATCTCTTCAATTGGCATACAACTTTCAAAAAACTTTTTCTTTTCAAAATCCTTTAAAGGATGTTTTTCTGCCTCTATAAGAGCATAATAGAAATTTTCATATTCTTTTTCAGTAAAAGGACAGTTTATATAATCACCGCCATCGTCCTGATATCTCCCACCGATAAAAGCTCTTTCCATATTTATTGAATCCCGCTCAATAACAGGAGCTATTGCATCATAGAAATAAAATTTATCTTTTCCAAAAAATTCAAGCATTTCTCCGGCAAGTTTTTCAGATGTCAATGGTCCTGTAGCATAAATCACGGGACCTTGTACTGGAAAATCCGTGATTTCAGAGGTTTTAACTTCAATATCATATTTTTTAAGCATTTGCTGTACTTTCCCGGAAAATATTTTTTTATCAACAGCTAGTGCTCTTCCAGCTTTAACTTTAGACTCATAAGCTGCTTTAAGCAAAAATGAGTCAAAAAGCTGAAGTTCTTTTTTTAATAATCCAGAGGCAGTAGATAAATCCTGTGCCCCGAGAGAATTTGAACATACAATTTCAGCAGGTTCATCCAAGGTATGTGCTGGAGATTTTTTAACCGGTTTCATATCAATTAATCTTATATCAAAGCCCGCATCTGCCAGTTGAAGAGCGGCCTCACATCCGGCAAGACCAGCACCAATTATATTAATTTTCATATTACATCCTTTCAATTATTTTTTATCTGAAATCACCAATTCTCAATTTAGCCGAAAATCCTTTAGTGGTCAGGCCTACACACTTTGCTTTTTCGCAAAGTGCTGTCGGCACTGACCCCATCAAATCA
>JBNJGP010000120.1:0-5768 GCA_051747805.1 Candidatus Muiribacteriota bacterium | reverse complement strand
TAATAATTTTATGAAAAATATTTCTTATAATTTATTTTAAGCTGCTGAAAAAATGGTGAACAAGAAAAAGGGTTTTTTTGGCCAATTAAAAATTAAATACAAATAAAGCTATGCTAAGACTCCCATCTGTATACAAATAAAAAAGTTAGTTTTTTTATAAAGTAATCTTTATTTTTTGGGGTTATATTTATTTTAGGAAAGAACTCATAAGCTTTTTTAAAGTCATAATTATCTGCATAATCAGTGAATAATGTCATATAATATGAATTTTTAAGATCTTGTACACTTAATAATTCAGCATATTCAACCGCTATATCAGTGAAAACAGATGCTTTGTCATATTTGTTTATTATTTTTAGAAATCTTGAAACATACAATGCAGCATTAATCTTTGCTTCAAGCTGCCTGTCTCTGTTACCAGACACTTTTATATTATCAATCATTTTTTGAGCTTGTGAAATATATTCATCAAGATAAATAAAATCAATATTTAAGCTGTACTTAAAAATCAGCCTCTGGATAATCATAAGTTTATGAATAGTATCTTCGCTTTTAAGTTCAAAAGCAGTGTTAAGACCTTTTTTATAGAGTTTTCTGCTTTGTAATAGATTAAAATCATCAATAACTGAAGCAGTTTTGGTGTAAAACAAAGCTTTGTCTTCATTGTTTTGAGTATTATTAATTTTTACTAATAATTCATCTAAAATTTGCTCAGCTTTGTTGTTTTTATTTTCGATATAAAAAGTTAAAAGAGGGAGATAAAGGTTTTTTAACATACTTGAATTTAATGAATTATTTTTTTCTTTTTTGTATAAGCTCAATAAATCTTTTTCAGGAAATTTTTTTTCTTTACCGTCTGCATCAGACAAAGATGATATAATTTCAATTTTTTTATCTTTATCATCAAAATTTTTATTGACCCATTGAATAGTTTTTTCTTTGCCTGAGGTTTTAAACATTTGACCTGCAATATTTTTTAGACATCTAAACCTGTGGAGCTTGCCGAGTTGATTATATTTTTTGATTTTAAATGTTAGATACCTGTACTCATACTTTGAAAAATAATCTTGTTTTATTAGATAAAAAGGATATACGTCAGGAATTGAATAAGCCAGATTCAGGGCTTTTTTATAATATCCTGCTTTACATAATATAGTTACAAGTTTTGAAAAATAAATTTCTGTACTTTTCCCGAGATGCGGGTTGTTTAAAGAATGATTCCAGATTTTTAATATTTTTTCATAAATACTGGGTATTTTGTCTGTCCTGCCAATTGTTAGGTATATTTCGCAAAGTTGAACAAGAACCTGTCCTTTTTCCCGTGCAGGACTTTTAAAAAAAGTTCTTGAAACATCAATATCATACTGTTTATGCTTTGTTTTTATTTCATAATCTTTTTTTTCAGGTTTAAGCTTCAAACTGGTTTTTTCGGTAAATTTGAGTAAAGTTTCAGAATATCCCGAATTATTTTTGCTGAAAGAATTGAAATATTTTTTCATTGAAACCAGAACAGGTTTTAAAATGTATGGATCAGTTTTGTATTTATTGCTTATAGTTATATATTCAAAAACTTTTTGCTCAAAAAAATCGGGAAAATCGATTAATAAAGCAGATTTTAAAATATCATTATAAAATACAGAAAGCTGATAAGATAAATTTCCTTGATTTTCTGCTTCCAGAAATATTTCTTTTTGGGCTTCATTAATAAATCGTTTTGCTTTTTCTGGTTTATTTATTGCGTTGAATTTATTAGCTGCAAGTGAATAAGCTTGTATTTTTATAGAAATATCTTTAGCTTCACGGATTGTTTTAATATTATGATTAAAGTCTTTGGTTTTAATGCTTAGTTTTATTTTAAAATCAGGGTAAGAAGGAGATTCTTTGTAATCAGGTATTTTTTTTATAATTTTACGTGCGTATTTATATCTTTTATCTGAAATAATTTTTTTTTCTTTATCATTTTTGAGCACAGACTGTTTTTGTTTAAATGTTGCACATCCATTTAAAAGAATAAAACATATAAATAAATTTAAAAAAAACAGCAGATTTTTTTTAATCATAGAACAGTTCTTTTTATTATAACAGGGAGTAATGTATACTCCCTGAAATGTTTAACTATAGATGATTTAAAAGCTCACCTGCTACAGCTTCAAGAGCCTTTGTATAATCATTGGTTTTATCTTTGGTTATTACTGGATTACCGCTGTCACCTGAGTGAACAACTTCAAAATTGTACGGCAATGATCCCAGAAACTGGACATTCATATCAATTGCTGTTTGTTTTCCCCCGTCTTTTTTGAAAACAGCAATTTCTTCATCGCAGTGAGGGCATTTAAAAGGGCCCATATTTTCAACCAGACCGAGAATGTTCATGTCAACTGTTTTGCAGAAGTTAATCGATTTCCTTACATCGGACAGAGCAACATCCTGAGGAGTTGTAACAACAACAGCTCTTGCATCAGGAACAGTCTGGATAATTGTAAGAGGTTCATCCCCTGTCCCCGGAGGTGAGTCCATTATAAGAAAATCGAGTTCTCCCCAGTCTACAGTTGTAATAAACTGTTGAATCATTCCTGATTTGGCAGGACCTCTCCATATTACAGCCTGATCAGCGTCTCTCATGAAAGACTGCATGGAAACTATTTTTAAATTGTCCCCAAATTCTGCAGGTTTTGCCAGCTGCTTTTCAGCATTTACTTCAAGCAGACCCTGGATTCCCATAATTTTGGCTATGCTTGGCCCATGGACATCAACATCCATAAGACCTACCTGAAATCCCCTGTCAGCAAGTAAAACTGCAAGGTTTGCAGCCACAGAACTTTTACCGACTCCGCCTTTACCGCTCATTATAAGCAGTTTGTTTTTAATTTTGCCCAATGCTTTTTGCATGACTTCTTCCTGCTGTTTTTTTTTATCTTCTTTTTTGTCATCAGGCATTTTATTGTGAATCTGAGTACCCATCGCTCCTCCGTATGCTTTACATAAAAATTTTAGGCTGACTGAATTTTTTTCAGCCATTCAAATATTAAATATGAGAATCCTTTTATCTAGTCAACCTAAATATATTAGAATCCTTCTTGTTTGTAAGGCGTACAGCTGTTTTTTTTATAAACGAAAGTTTTGTGTTGTTTTTAAGTGAAATTATTTCAAAATTATTATTTTTATAAGAAACCACCTGAAACAGATCTTTATTATTCTCTTTAAAAAAAGCCTTATATCCTGAAGAAAAATCTTTATCAAAACTGATTTTTTGTTCAATATTATTTTCTGTTAAAATCAGTGTATTTTTTTTAGCATCTGCTTTATTAAAATCAATAAGTATAATTTTGCTTGATATAAGTTTGCAAATAAATTTAATATTAAAATCGATATTTGTAATTTTTTGAATTACTTTGTCCGGATTAGAATATGTTTTGATTTTGGAGTTTTTGTCTTCATGAAAGTATATTTTTTTACCATCATAAGTAATTGTCATAACAGGCATTCCAATAGGTGAAAGTACTTCTATCCTTAATTTTTTATTACCGTCAGAAGCATATGCTATATTATACTCTTTAATATATTGATCAGTTTTAACACGTAATTCTGCAAGTCCTTTTAAAGCAAAAGCATTAGTGTTTATACTTTTTATTTCGTTAAGAATTTCAGAAGCAGAGTCAGTAATTACAGGAGCTTTATCTTTATTGTACTTTAAGCCGCAGCTGCTGAGAAAAAAAGGAATTAATAAAATAAAAAATATGCAAATAAACTTTTTTATCAATTTTTAATTTCCTCTATTTTTTCTTTCACAGTCTGGTTTTCAGGATTAATTTTGAGTGCTTTTTTATAATTTTCCAGAGCTTTTTTCAAATCGTCTTTGTGTTTGTATACATCTCCAAGGTGCTCATAAATTATGGGATCGTCGTTAACAAGTTTTGCTGCTTTTAGAAGATGTTTGAGTGCTTTGTCAATTTTTCCCTGTTTAAAATATACCCAACCGAGGCTGTCTGTAATATATCCGTCATTTTCTTTTAAAGCCAGGGCTTTTAATATCATTTCCTCAGCCTGATCAAGATTAATGCCCATATCTGCATAAGTATATCCAAGATAATTTAGAGTATCAGCGTTATCAGGCTTCAGATCAAGTGCATTTTTCATCATTTCTATCGATTTTTCTTTATTTTTAAGCTTATCGAAAACTACACCGAGTCTATAATAAAATGACCAGAGCCTGTCATCTTCAGATGCAAAACTCAGCCCTTTTTCATAAGCGTTTACAGCTTTTTCATACTTTTGCCCTTCTTCATATATATTACCAAGGGTTATAAGCAGAAGGGTATCTCCGGGATTTATTTGAAGAGCTTTTTTTAAAATTGAAACAGCTTTTTCATAGTTATTGTTGTCAGCAAGAATAAAAGCTGATGCTGCTGAAGCATTTGTATAGTTTTCTGAATCATCAGATATAGATTTGTATGCTGATAAAGCTTTATTTTCAAAACCTTCTTTATTGAAAAGAGCCCCGAGAACCATGTAAATTTTATCATCTCCTGTTGACTGATAAATTTTGGACACAAGGAAATTACTTTTTTCAAATTCTTCATTTTTTATGTAATTGTGAAGAAGCCTGTTTAATTCCTTTTCACTTTTGCTGTATTCTTCGGCAACAGGTTTAAAAGTATTATCTGCTTCTTCATAGTCACCGTGTTTGTTATAGTAAAATGAAAGTTCAACAAGAGGTTCAATTCTTTCAGGTTTTAAAGATATGATTTCTTTGAAAAGGGAGGTAATTTCTTCTTTATTATCAGAATTGTCATTCATTTTTTTTATTGTTTCGATAAGGCTTAGCTTCGGTTTTATTCTTTCTGGTTGTGATTTGACTGCTTTATAAAGTGTATCTCTTGCCTGCTCATATTTTGTTGTCCCAAGATAAGCTTGTCCGAGATGATAATAAAGAAAATAGTTATCTTTTGCTTTTTTTGAAGCTTTTTCAAATATTTTAATAAGCTCATCAGTTTTGCCCATGCTTTTGTAAAGATATGAAAGTGCTATAGGAGCTTTTGCATTATCAGGTTCAAGCATGATAATTTTTTTGTAAATTTCTGCTATTTCTTCCACAGGGTGGTTTTGTAAAGCTGCTGTTGCAGCTTTCAGGCCAAGGGCTTCAGTATCATCAGGGTGTTTGTCAAGTACTTCATTTATAAGTGTTTCTGCTTTTTTAGCCTTTTTGATAATAATATATTTTCTTGCAAGAGCTTTTTTTAGAAAATATGAATCATTGTCTTTTTCATGTGCTTTTATAAGAAATGAAATTGATTTTTCATTGTCATTTTCTTTGAGTGCAAGCTCAGATACAAGAAAGTTAAAATAGGAATTGCCTTCAGGAATTATTTTTACCTGCTGTATTTTTTTAATTTTTTTTTGAGATTGAGCTGATTCGTCTGTATTTTTTGCAGCACAACCTGTTAAAAGCAGAGAAAGTAAAGCAAATATAATTATCTGCTTTACCTTCTTGTGGTTCATTAGGATATCTGAAGTTTTAATCGTCATTATTGTAACCCGCATAAGATTGAAAGTCCGGGATTTCTTTTATAAAGTAATCTTTGACTTTTTTGATTATAGATTTTTCAACCTGTCTTACCCTTTCCCTTGAAATCTGGTATTTATCTCCCAGATCCTGGAGTGTAAGAGGTTCGTCAGAAAACAGCCTGTTTTCAAATATATCTTTTTCACGCTCATTAAGAGTTTGGGCAAAATCATCAATTTTCTCTTTGAGCATATTTCTCATTTCC
>JBNJGP010000119.1:0-5770 GCA_051747805.1 Candidatus Muiribacteriota bacterium | reverse complement strand
TTTACTTCTTTTTCATAAGGCTCTATTATACTGTTTACTTCGGGGTCCTCATTTAAATAAATTGAGTTATTTTTATAAAGATGTGACCGATATCCCGTGTAAACACCATTTTCAATAAATAGTCTTAAATGTCCTAACAGATTATAATAGGCCCCTGCCTGCAAAATCACTGTATTTCCAACTTTTTCTTCAATATATAGTCTATGATGAGAATGTGCGCCAATAATAAAATCAGGCTGTGCAAGTTCTGCAATTTTAATATCATGTTCAAGACCAAGATGGGTTATAAAAATAAGAAGTTCACATTCTTTTTGATTTCTTAAAAAATCTGTAACTTCTTCTATATATTCTGCTGGTTCAATAATATCAACACCTTCTATTTCATCTTTTGTGGCCGAAAGCATTGTTGTTGGAGTATTAAACCCAACAAAAGCGGTTTTTACTCCTTTTAAATCTTTAATAATATATGGAATAAAAAATAATTCTTTTGAATTTTCATATACCATATTAGAGGAAATATAATTAAATGATGATTTTCTATGATATCCAATAAGTTTATCAATACCAAAAGCTAAATCGTGATTTCCAGGGGTAAATAAATCATATTCCAGATAATTCATAATCTCAATTTGTGGTCTTCCTTCAAAAAAATCTGTCACAAAATCCCCATGGAAAATATCACCTGCATCAACAAGCATTGAAGAGGAATATTCATTTCTCATTAATCTAAGCAAATCCGACATGGTAGCGGCACCACCAATATTATAGGTTCTTCCTTCATCATCAGTATATTCATATGGGAGTATTCGCCCATGAGTGTCATTTGTAAAAAAAATTGAAAATTCTCCGGCAAAAGAACTAAAACTAACAAACAAAACTAAAATAATAAGTGTTTTTTTCATTAAATTCTCCTTAAATAAACATATCAATCAATTATGAATTATAATAACAAAAATAATTTTACATAGCAATTACCACCTTGTTTTAAAAGCACCTCAAACAGAATTGCTGAGTTATTATGTTTCTGTTATTATAATGTATATGAAAGTATTGTTTGCAAGACTTGATCATATTGGAGATTGTTTTTTAAGTCTCCCCGCTGTTTATGAGTTTAAACAAAACTTCCCAGACAGCGAATGTCATATACTATGCAAGAAAAATACAAAAGAAATTTTTGCAAAATCCAGTCTTTTTAAAAAAATATATACAATCAATCTAAGACATACATGCAATCCATATGAAAAAAAAGAATCCTTTAAAGCTATTTTCAAAAAAATTAAAAGTATCAGAAAAGAAAACTACGATTATATATTTAATTTCAGACCACATTTCAAAGATAGTTTTTTCTTATACTTATTAAAAGGAAAATTAATTAATGCTCCTCTTCCCCTTTATAGTGATAAAGTGCATATTTTAGTAAAAAATAAAATTAATCTTGCCCGGGCTTTTGGTTATATTACTTTCAGAGAAAAAAATTATGTAAAACTCAATTTAAATCAAAAAAAATATATTTCAGAAGTTAAAATATCCAAGGTAAAAAACAGTATATTGTTTTTCACCGGTGGCTTTAAATTAAAAAAATTATCAGATGAAAAAATAATTAGTCTATATAAAAAATTAAAAGAAAAAAAATTGGATATTAAACTTGTTAAAAGCATTTATGATTCTAAAATTAAAGGAGTTACTCAAATTGAAATAAATAATGTTTTAGAATGGATTTCCTTAGTTGAAAATTCCAGAGGAGCTATTTGCTTTGATACCGGACCAATGCATCTAGCTGCGGCACATGGAAAAAAATTATTTGCTGTATTCGGACCTACTTCTACCAGTTATTTTGGACCGACCGGTACACATACAGAATTTATTGATTATGGGGAAAATATTAAATTTATTCCAGGAGATAAAAAACGCGATTCTCTGAATAGCTGTCTGCAGAATGTAGATATAACTGAATTAGGGAATAAAATCGAAACTTTTTTTAACTCAGAGATAATTGATTAAGAGCAGAGCATAAGAGCGGTGAGAAGCGAGAGGTGAGAGGTGAGACGATAGAAGCCGATAGGAGCAGATAAGAGCCGTAAGAAGTGAGAGGTGAGAAGTAAGAAGTAAGAAATGAAAAAGCGAAGAGAGCAGAAAGGCGCAGATGAGAGCAAGAGATTAAAATTTATTACGAAATAAAATCACCAAAACATTACGAAAAAATTCTTATTTAGAATTGTTGGAAATTATTAGATTAATTTATTAAATTATGTTAATATATAAAAAAAATGGTGGGAATAAATTATGAATATTATAGTTGTTGATGATGATAAATCTCTTACAAAAATAATAAAAACTTTTTTGGAAAAAAATGGATTTTCTGTAGATGTTTATAATAATCCAAAAATTTTTTTTAATAAATTTTCTAAAGTTAAAAGCCCCGACCTTATAATAATGGATTTAATGATGCCGGACAGTGACGGTTTAACAAATCTTAAAAAAATTAAAGAAATGCAGAATAAAAAAGAAATACCAGTTATTATAATGAGTGCAAAAAATTATAAATCAACTATACTATCCTGTTTATCAGCCGGAGCTGTGGATTTTATACCAAAACCCTTCACCCTGGAGCTTCTTAAAGATAAAATTAATACCTTTGCTAAATAATAAACTTAATCCTGAACAATATATTTTATTTTAATTTTATTTAAATAATCCTCAAGGTCCAACACAATACTTTTAATATTATCATCTTCTTCATTTTCACAAAATTCCCGTATTTTTATACCGCTCTCAGTTATAAAATCAAATCCATAAGAAGTACCCGTGCCCTTAAAATTATGAGCAATATTATCTATTTCATAATAATTTTTATTTTTTATATGAACCTTCAGCTCTTTTAATTTGTTTTTTTTATTAATAAGAAATTTTTTTATAAATGGTTTTAAATCAACATCTACCTGGATTATATACTTATTTTCTTTGGAACTGGATAAGGTCATAGTTTAAGTGTAATTGATTTATTTAAAATTAACAATAACCTGAAAGGGGTATAAAAAACAGCAATTCTTAATGAAAATAGAGAAAATCCTTGATTTGATGGGGTCAGCGCCGACATCACTTTGCGAAAAAGCAAAGTGTGTAGGCCTGACCACTAAAGGATTTTCGACTAAATTGAGAATTGCTGTATAAAAAAAGAAAAGTTTGCTTTTTGATTTTCCATATGTTAATATTTTACCAGGTTTTTCTGGATTTCTGGATACTCCAACCATTTATTCGGATTAACCCATATTTTATTATTTATGGAGGACATACTATGTCAATTAAACCAGAAGAAAAAAGAAATATTTGCCAAGAATACCGTGTTCATGAAAAAGACACCGGTTCCAGCGAGGTTCAAATTGCAATTCTTACAAGAAGAATTGAAAATTTACGCCCTCATTTTAAGGAACATAATAAAGATCATCATTCCAAACGTGGTTTGATAAATCTTGTTAAAAAAAGACAGAAGCTTTTAAACTATTTAAACAAAAAAGACCGCTCAAAATATCTTGAGCTTGTTAATAAACTTGGTCTAAGAAAATAAAATTTTTTTAAAACGAAAGGGGTTGTTTTTGTCGGAGTTTTACCCACAATAATAATCCCTTATACTTTTTTAGAAATAATAAATTATTGATGAGGGGAATTATGAAAGAAATTGTTGTAGAAAAAATTATTGATGGAAATTCATTTAAACTAAGCACTGGAAAAATCGCAAAACAGGCAGATGGTGCTGTTATAGCTCAGAGTGGCGAAACTATGGTTTTTGCCTCAGCCTGCGCTTCAAGTAATCAATCAGGATTTGCACCATTTTTTCCTTTAACTGTTGAGTTCAGAGAAAAAACATATGCGGCAGGAAAAATTCCTGGAGGATTTTTCAAACGTGAAGGCAAACCTTCTTCTGCTGAAGTATTATGTGCAAGAAGTATTGATAGACCCTTAAGACCACTGTTTGATGACGGTTTTAAAGCAGAAACCCAGGTTATCGTTAACGTATTATCTTATGATCAAATTAATCCATATGATGTTATGGGATTAAACGCAGCTTCTGCTGCTCTAATTATATCAGATATACCTTTTTCCACACCAGTTGCCGCTGTCAGAGTTGCAAAACTTGATGGAAATTTTGTTGTTAATCCAAGTGACCTGCTTCTTGATGATGCAGAGCTTAATCTTGATATGGCCGGAACAAAAGAGGGCATCACAATGGTTGAGGGCGATGCATCTCAGCTTACTGAAGACGAAGTTGTTCAGGCACTCGAAATTGGTCATAAATATATTAAAGAGCTTGTGGATTTACAGATGGAATTAAAAGAAAAAGCTGGAAAACCTAAAAGAGAAGTTGAAAAAATCGAACCACTTGCTGATGATTTTAAAAAAGAAGTTGAAGATAAAATTTCACCTGAACTTTCAGATGCTGTAAAACACACTTTGAAACTGGAAAGACAGGAAAAAATAAAATCTATTTATTCTGAACATATTGACCCATTAATTGAAGAGTCTGAAGACGAAGAAAGAATGACTTTTCTGCTTAAAGAACTTTTTGAAGATACTCTTAAAAAAGTTGTTCGTGCAAGAATCAAATCTGAAGGTGTTCGTGTTGACGGAAGAAAATTAGATGAAATAAGAAAACTTGATGCTGAAATTGATATCCTTCCCCGCGCCCACGGTTCTGCTCTTTTCACAAGAGGTGAAACCCAGGCTCTTGGAGTTTCTACACTTGGAACTGCAAGAGATGAACAGATTATTGATGGTTTACAGGAAGAAGAATCAAGAAAAAAATTCCTTCTTCATTATAATTTTCCACCATACTGTGTTGGCGAGGTTAAAAGACAATTCAGCGTTTCAAGAAGAGAAGTGGGTCATGGTAACCTGGCCGAAAGAGCTCTTGAGCAAGTTTTACCATCTGATGAAGAATTTCCTTATACAATAAGAATTGTTTCGGAAGTTACCGAATCTAATGGTTCCTCCTCGATGGCTTCAGTTTGTGCTGGTTCTCTTTCACTTATGGCTGCCGGAGTTCCTGTTAAAGAACAGGTAGCGGGTATTGCCATGGGATTAATTGAAGAGGACGGAGAATATTTTGTTTTAACAGATATTTTAGGTGAAGAAGACCATTTTGGTGACATGGATTTTAAAGTTGCCGGAACCTCAAATGGCATTACAGCTTTTCAAATGGATATTAAAATTAAAAGTTTGCCGCTTGATGTTATGGCAAAAGCACTTTCTCAGGCAAAAGATGCTAGAAAACACATTTTAGGTGTTATGAACAATACAATTCAAAACTCCAGAAAAGATATTTCAAAATATGCTCCTAAAATCGTTGTTTTACATGTTGACCCTGATAAAATACGTGACATTATTGGACCTGGTGGAAAAATGATTAAATCTATCACTGAGGAAACAGGTGTTAATATAGATATTGCAAATGATAATACTGGTGAAGTCAAAGTAATTTCACCAGACAGTGAAAAAGCTGATATGGCTATTAAGAAAATAAACAGTCTTGTCAGACCAGTTCAAGTTGGTGATGTTTATGAAAATGCTGAAGTTATGCGTGTTGTTGACTTTGGGGCTTTTGTTAAGATAACACCTAACAAAGAGGGTTTAGTGCATATTTCCCAGATTTCAAAAGAACGCATAAACAAAGTTTCCGATGTTTTAAGTGTCGGCGATAAAGTTAAAGTTAAGGTAATTAAAATTGATGACCTTAATCGAATTAATTTGTCAATGAAAGCTGTTTCGGAGGAAT
>JBNJGP010000118.1:1483-5799 GCA_051747805.1 Candidatus Muiribacteriota bacterium | reverse complement strand
AATCATAATAATTTTTTTATAAACTTTATTAAATATGATTCTTGTTTTTGTGCTGAAATAAACTATCCTTCAAATTGGTGTCAGAAATACGAAAAAGATGTATTGTGCGAATATTTTGAATGTATCTTAGCTTAGGCTAAAGGCTAAAGAGTTGGCTTGATGACATTTTCTGAATAATTTTTACATCAGTTTAATTCTAAAATACCATGTAAAAAAAATGATTCGTATTAATTCCAATTAATGTAGTATTATCTTTATTTTTTAGAATATACTTAAAAGACCAATAATAAATTTATGCTTTGCAGAAAGGAAATATCTTTTAGTATTATGACAGCTTCATTTCATATTTATAAAATGTCATTTACAACAGGAGGTCTTTTTTTTCATGAATCTCTTGCTGCTTCCAGATTATATTTAAAATGTAAAGACTGGTCTTTTGTAAAGAAAACAATACTGGAGGATAATCTTTTTCAGGCAAGAACTTATAAATCTTTGGAAAGAGTCTGCCGGGAAGTTATATCAAGGCTGGAGCTTTTATCTGATAAAGAAATTGAAATTGTTGCTGTTGGCAACCCAGAAGAAAAAAAATATATTTTATGGATAGGTGTTTGTAAAAGATATTTATTTATAAAAGAGTTTGCAATGGAGGTTATAAGGGAGAAATTTTTAACCGGACAAAGTTATTTGTTTGAGGAAGACTATTTTTCTTTTTATGAAAAAAAGAGTCAATGGTATGAAAAACTGGAAAGCTTAAAAGATTCAACAAAAAGAAAAAGCAGGCAGGTTATGTTTAGAATTTTGAAGGAAGCTGAAATAATTGGCCCTGATAAAGAGATAATTCCTGTTTTTTTTTCAAAAGAAACAGCGAAAGTATTGATTGAAGATGATCCGCAGATATATATGATTTTTCCTGTTTCAGATGATTATTTCAAGGAGCTTATAAATTGAACTTAGATTTACAAAATAGTTCTATATCCAAAAGATTTGAACATATTTTGGAGGTTACCAGTAGTCAGAGATTTTTAAAAATGGAAAGCCTTAACAATGAAGTTCCGTTTTTTATATGTCCATATAAAGCAGAAGATGCTGTAGAAATGGAAAAACTACAGAGACAGCTTATAAATAAACTGTTGCAGTCAGGTATTAATGTGCTTGATATAAATTTATATGATATTTCAATAGACATTTTAAAGAGAAACGGAGACTGGGACTGGTATTTAAAAGAAGAACAGAATATGACAAAAGAAGAACTGAAAGAAGATCTCCAGTCTATTTTAGATGTTGAAACTGTTTTGGTTCCGGAAATAAAAGAAATCGTTGACTCTCGTCAACACGATCTTGTATTTATGTCAGGAATCGGAGAGGTTTATCCTTATATAAGATCTCATAATATCTTAAATAATCTGCAGAGCGTAATTAAAAAATGTCCTATGATAATGTTTTTCCCGGGAGATTATGCCCATTCTGCTGAGTCCGGGGCATCTCTTGAACTCTTTGGAAAGCTTCATGACGATAAATATTACAGAGCATTTAATATATATAATTGTTAGATTTAATCCGTAAGGAAAAAAAATGACTTTGAAAACCATATTTGAAAAGCAGGTTGATCGTCCTATAGAAGGTGTAATTAAAGCTGATGACCAGGCCTCCCTCAAAAATGAAATTGAAGAGTATGTTCTTACAAAAGAGATAAAAAAACGGCTGGAGTCGTTTTTTTATGCTTATAATAACTATCAGGGAGCAAACGGTGTATGGGTTTCAGGTTTTTTCGGGTCTGGTAAATCTCACCTTTTAAAAATACTTGCTCTTCTTTTGGAAAATCGGGAAATTGAAGATCAGACAGTTTTGGATATTATGCTTCCCAAGTTTCACGATGATAGTATTTTAAAGGCTGAGCTCACAAAAGCTGTGAAAATTCCTTCTAAAAGTATACTTTTTAATATCGATCAAAAGGCTGATGTTGTTAATAAGCAGCAGCTGGACGCACTTCTTTCAGTATTTGTTAAAGTTTTTGATGAATCCTGTGGTTATTATGGCAAACAGGCTTACATTGCTCAGTTTGAAAGAGATCTTGATCATGACGGACTTCTTGAAAAATTTAAAGAAGAGTTTAAATCGTTGTCTTCTTACGAATGGGAATGGGGAAGAATGCGTGCCAAAAGGGTAGCTTCATATGTTGATAAAGCATATTCATCTGTAACAGGAGAAGAAGTATCAGAAATTCTGGATAAATACAGAATAGATTACAGGCTTTCCATTGAAGATTTTGCAGATCAGGTAAATCAATATATTGAAAGTAAAGGCAAAGATTTCAGGCTGAATTTTTTTGTAGATGAAGTAGGGCAGTATGTCGCAGACAATGTAAAGCTGATGACTAATCTTCAGACAATTGCAGAAAGCCTTGCAACAAAAAGCCGCGGAAGAGCCTGGATTATAGTAACAGCACAGGAAGATATGAATTCTGTTGTAGGAGAATTTAATAAACAGCAGGGAAACGACTTTTCCAAGATTCAGGCAAGATTTGCAAACCGAATGAAGCTAACCAGTGCAGATGTAGAAGAAGTAATTCAAAAACGTCTTCTTTATAAAAATGAAAAGGGAATTAAAACCCTTTCAAAAGTTTATGATGAACAGGTAAATAACTTTAAAACTTTATTCGATTTTACAGACGGATCTCAGCTTTATAAAAATTTTAAGGACCAAAATCATTTTATACATACTTATCCTTTTGTTCCTTATCAGTTTATTCTTTTTCAGACAGCTATTCAGAATCTTTCTGTTCATAATGCATTTGAAGGAAAGCACAGCTCGGTCGGTGAAAGATCTATGCTTGGGGTTTTCCAGCAGGTAGTAATTAATATTTCACATCAGGAAATAGGAAAACTGGCCACTTTTGATCTTATGTTTGAAGGCATAAGGTCAGCTCTCAAAGCTCATATTCAAAGGGCTGTTCAACTAGCAGAAAAAAATCTTGATAATGAATTTGCTGTAAAAGTATTAAAAGCTCTTTTTTTGGTGAAGTATATAAGAGAATTTAAAGCCACAAAAAGAAATCTTAGCGTATTAATGCTTGATGAGTTCAACAAAAATATGAATGAATTAAATAAAGAGCTTACCAGTGCACTTGAGCTTCTTGAGCTTCAGACTTATATCCAGAGAAACGGCGATCTTTACGAGTTTCTTACAGATGATGAAAAAGATGTTGAAGAAAATATAAAAAATACTGAAATTGAAAGCTCCGCAATTGAAGCCCATTTAAATTCAATAATTTTTGACGGAATAATAGGGCAGAAAAAGATAAGATATGAATCAGGAAAACATGATTATCCTTTTTCAAAAAAAATCGACAACAATATTTTTGGCAGGGAACATGAATTAAGCATTCGCATAATAACCCCTTTTAATGCAAATCCTGCTAATGAAGAAACTCATAAAATGCATTCATACGATAAAGATGAGCTGCTTATTATCATGCCCTATGATAAGAGAATAGTTGATGATCTTCATATGTATGAAAAGACCAAAAAATATGCCCAGCAAAATATTTCTTCGGCAAATCAGGGCGCAATAAAACGTATTTTAAATGATAAGCTCTCACAGAATAATGAAAGATATGAAGATATAAAATTTCAGGTAAAAAAATATCTGTCTGAAGCAAAACTTTTTATAAATTCAAATCTTTTGGATATACCTGAAAAAGAAGCTTCAGAAAGAATAGTGCAGGGTTTTAATGAGCTTATAAAAATAACTTATCCCGATCTTAAAATGCTTCCGGATTTTCATTACAGTGAAAAATATATTTCAGAGTGCCTTAAGAATAAAGGCGGAGGGTTCCATGGAGACTTGTCTTCCATGGGTGAACCAGAACATGAAATTCTCTCATTTGTAAAGGCTAATAAAAGAAACGGCTTGAGAACAACAATAAAAAGCATTGTTGAGCGCTTTGAAAAGAAAAGTTACGGTTGGTATTATGCAGCAATTTTATGCACACTTGCAAAACTTTGTGCATCTGAAAAAGCAGACCTTGTTGCAAACGGAAATATTCTATCTGCTGACGAGCTTGAAAAAGCTATTTCAAATTCCCATGGACATTCAAATATCATAGTTGAGCCTGTTAATGATTTTACTGCAGGACAGATAAGAAAACTAAAAGATTTTTATGAAGATTTCTTTGATAAACCGGTCTCAGGAACCGAGGCAAAAATAATAGGAAGTGAAACCGCAGATTCTTTTGCAAGTGAAGCAGAAGAACTGTTTAAACTTGCATCAGCCAGCAAAGATTATCCTTTTTTAGAAGAAATTGAAAACGCAGCTCA
>JBNJGP010000118.1:0-1383 GCA_051747805.1 Candidatus Muiribacteriota bacterium | reverse complement strand
CAGTAAAGACTGTTTTAAAAGCCATAAAATACAGAAAATAAAGTCTCTTAAAGAAAATCTTCTAAGCAAAGTATCCCAAAGACTGGAAAAAGAAAAAGAACTTGCAAGAGAAAAGGTCGATTCTATTTTTGATAAAGTTTCTACAATGGAGGATTATCAGAAACTCTCAAGTGAAAATAAGGATAAAATAAAATCCCGTTTTGATCAGGAACTTAAATCCATTCAGTCAAAACCTATCTTAGGCCTTATAAGCGACAGCTTAAACAGGTTTGAAAACTCAGGATATAATGAAATTTTAAATGAGATTACATCTCTTGCATCTCCTTTATCCAAAGATTTGGAAGACAACAAGAAAAGTTTTCCTGAAACTAATGAAAAAAGTCAGACTGAAAATGTAGAGATAAGAGAAAATAAACCGCAGGTATCATCTGTTTCTTCAGCTTTTAAAAAGCAGGTAGTGGGAATAAACAAGATAGATGTAAGTTATAGTAAACCTTTGATAGAAAATGAATCTGAACTTGAAGAATATATAAATCTTTTTAAAAAAGCTGTTTTGGATGAGATTAAAAAAGGAAAACGTGTTCAGGTCTAGGAGAAATAAATAATTGAATACATCAGAGTTAAAAGAGTTTGCGAAAAGTGCAAGAAGGCTCCTGATAGAACAGGTTTCTTCAAGGCTTTCAATTGTTCTTGAAAAAGATAGCAGACAAAGAAGGCAAAATCCGAAAGCTGTAGAACAGCTGGAAAACGAAATAAAAGAATCATCTGCTGATACAGTAATAGATAAAACAGCTTATATCTGGTTTAACAGGTTTTGTGCTTTAAGATTTATGGATGTGAAAAGATATACCTTTGCAGGAACTGTCTCTCCTGCACCAGGCTTTACACAGCCAGAAATTTTAATGGAAGCAAAAAACGGACATATTGATGAATCATTAAATGTCGATAAAAAAAGAGTATCTGATCTTTTAAACGGAAATATAAAAAGTTCTGATCCTCAGCAGGAAGCCTACAGAATTCTTTTAACAGCAGTCTGCAACAGCTACAACAAAATCATGCCTTTTCTTTTTCAGACAATATCCGATTATACAGAGCTTTTAATGCCCGCAGATATTTTATCTGAAAGCTCTGTATTAAGTATGGCAAGAGAAGTTCTCACAGAAGAGACATGCGTAGATGTTGAAGTAATAGGCTGGCTGTATCAGTTTTATATTTCGGAAAAAAAAGATGAAGTATTTGCAAAATTAAAAAAGAATCAAAAAGTAACACCTGAAAATATACCTGCAGCTACCCAGCTCTTTACTCCTTCATGGATTGTAAAATATCTTGTGGAAAATTCCCTTGGAAGACTTTGGATGCTCAATAATCCCGATTCATCTTTAA
>JBNJGP010000117.1:0-5892 GCA_051747805.1 Candidatus Muiribacteriota bacterium | reverse complement strand
ACTGAACTTATACCGTCCACAATAATATTTGGGAGGTTACTTTTTGATAATTCTATCTCTTTATTTGGTAAAAGTGCAGCCATTCCAAGCTGTGTATAACTAGGCAAAACAGAAAGCATTGGAGTTATTTCTGACTGAAAACGATCTTCACTGCTTATTTTCATGCTAATTTCACTGGCAATTTCATACCTCAAAGCATCCGAAATAATCACAACAATCTTTTTATTATTATCGCAAAAAGGCTTAACTTTTTTCTTAAAAAAATCTCTTTGGAAATCTTTATATGCCCTGCTCCAGTCTTTGCAGGATTCAACATGTTTTTGAAAGTTATTATTAAGAGTAAAAAGGATATTATTTACATAAAAATTATTTACCTTTTCTGTTAGTATCTGAAGAATTGATACCTGAGCAGATTTTGAAGAATGGGAAATATATTTTCTATATAACCGGTCTACAGTATGCCAGACTGAAGCATATTTATTTACTGCGTCTGTAACAGATTCCATATAAAAATCTATTTCTTCAAAAGACCTTAAAAAAATAAATCCATAATATGCAGCAAGATAAATATCTTCATAATTTTTATACCAGTGAGTTAATTTTCTGCTTCTTAAAATATCATCTACTTCAGATGATGTTATCGTTTTTTCAGATACTTTTGCTACAAGCTCACTCAAAATTTTTTTATCTACAATTTCAAAAAAATCTATTTCCAGAAGTTCTGAAATATCTCTTTTTTCAAGATCTGTTTCTATGCCTATAATATCAACGTATTCTTTTGATAAAATCTCAAATGCATCCTGGTTTCTGATATTATTTTTAAAACGCTTAAGAAAAACAAGGGCATCTGAATTTAAATCAGAATTTTTAAAAAGGCTTAATTCATAGGATGATTTAAAAAGCAAAATAGCAAAATCTTTTATCCCCTGAGATTGTGAATTATATCCATAATACTCCCCCAGTCTTTCCCAGAAAAAAGAATCAAGACAGCTGTTTTCAATTAATTTTAATTTATCATTTTTTTTATACGCAAGATCGCAAAGCAGTCTTTCAAGTACATCTTCGATTCTTGAATCTGAACAGGCGCAGACTCCAAGCATTTTTGTTTTTAATTTTTTTTCGCTTTTTCTGTCTTCTGAACTAATGTTTTTTTTAAATTTTTCTACTCTTTTGGAAGAGTTAAAAAAGAAGTGGTGATCTTTAACAATATTTGCAAACTCTATACCCAGCCCAAGTTCATCTAAAATAAGATCAGACTGATCTGCAGAAAATCTTCCTGAATACAATTGAACATCCAGAAGCCAGTTATCATATACTGAGGGCTCTTCACCTTCGCGGTATAAAAGAAACTTTTCATCCGGTTTTTCTCTTAAAATTTTGTATTTTACTCTGAATTCATTATTTTTTAATTCAATCTTTTCAACGCCTGATATTTCAGCTTGTTCAAAATCTTGTCTCAGTTCTCTTTTAGAATCATGCCAGAATACTATTCTGTTTTTCTCAAATTTATCTGTTAAAACCTTTTGTATATTTTCTTTCATAAATTTTTATAATCCCTAAAAACAAATTCAACAGCAGTGTAAAATTCATTATAACTACCATCTGAGTTAAGCTTAAGATATTTACTTACAAAAAGCGGAAGGTCTTCAAAATCTGTATCAATAAAAACTTCCAGAGTTTTTTTACGTAGAGCTCTCAGCTTAGGAATATCAAGCCCCAGTTTTTTTATTGTAATTTTTGCAGCATTATCACTAGTTTTATATGGTTTAATTCTGCCATCAGCACTAAAAGTGAACCTTTTTGCACATTTTTTTTCAAACGGAGATATTAACTGCTCATAATCAAACCAATCTCCCTTTAAATTACCACAATGCCTTGGTTCTCCAGGTTTAAGACGATTCTGGCATGAACATATCATATTCGAATAATCAAGCGGATCAACTTCTTTATTAGACCGGGGATTAAAATGTTCTATATGGCTGTCATAATTTTCAAGCCTTCTTTCACAATAACAGCATAAAAATCCCTGCTCTTTCATTAAAGATAATTTAATATCATTTTTCAAATCACTACTGATCAATGAATATTCCGGCTTCCAATCCTCATTTTCCTTATTTTTCCATTTAGTAAATTCTTCTGGCTCAGATCCTTTTACAATATATTTCATTTACCAAGAATCTCCTGTCTTTTTATCAGAACACCGGCTTTTACCAGTTCAGGATCTTCGCCTATTTTTCTTTTTATTTCACCCAGTTTATCTTTTGCAATATCAAGTTCTTTTTGGCTTATCAGCTCATAAAGCTCTTCAATCATACTGGAAATCTCATCTGGTCTTGTTGTTTCAAGCCCCATTAGATCTTCAAGCACCCGATCCACATTTTTCCCATAGGATTCCACAGGTTTTTCAAAGGTTATTCCTTCTTTGCCGGATTTAAGCAAAAAAAGATTTTCCGGATTTGCATGGGTTATAACATGGGGAGAATGTGTTGATATCAGAAACTGAATATTTTTAAAAACCCTGCTTAAAGAAGGAATAACCATTCTCTGCCAGCCCGGATGAAGGTGAAGATCTATTTCATCTATAATAACAACACCTTTTCCATGCAAAGGGTTCTCCATTACAGGGTTTGCAATTGAAAGCCTCCTGGCAAGATCTCCAATCATTGCTATCATACATTTCTCACCATCTGAAAGCTGATTTACCGATAAAATTTCATTATTTTTTTGAACCTCCATCCTGAGAGGACTTCTTCGTACTGTAAGATTTTTAAAATCAGGAAGAAACTCTTCAAGAGCTTTTCTGACAGCTTCAAGCTGGGGATCAGGGAATTGACCGTCATCCGTTTGGAAAAGAGGCATTTGATATTTTCTGTTCTCGTTTTCAAGGTCTTCCCTTTCTCTGAACCACTCAAAAAATGTTCTAAAGTTAGTTCCTCCTGTAAGTGCATCATCATAAGCAGCAAAAATATCAAAACTGTGCTTTGTTCGAATCCGCAAAGGAATATCAAAAACAGCTCTGTTTACAGGATAATAAACAAATAACGGCAAATTTAGCTGCTCATCTTTACCTTCTATTTTTGCCTGAATTCTTTTTGTATACTCAGTAAGCTCAGACAACTGGCTTTTACCAGACCTGCGGCCTGATGAGCCCTTTCTATTTTTTACAAGTTTCCATTTAATTTCTTCTTTTTCGTCAGAAAAAGTCAGTTCAGCAACTGAAAAACGTTTTTTATTGGTAATATCATTTTCTGTAACCGGACGCCCTGAAGTTCCTGAATGTTTAATTCTGCTTACCAGCCATGAGAGAAGAACTGCAGCACAATCCAGAATAGTCGATTTCCCTGAACCATTTCTACCGAAAAAAATATTCATGTTCTCATGCAAAACTATATTCATCTCCTGTATGCCTCGATAACTGGTCAGATTTAACTCTTTTATTTTCATAGTAGCACCTGTTTCTCTTTAAACGGGAAGATAAGACAAGTTAGTCTTTTTCTATCACTTCCCAGTATCCTGTTTTTTTTGAGCCAATTCGGATAAGAGTTCCTTTATCCTTAAGTTTCTGGATATGTCTCATAATTGTTGAACGACCTTTATCCAATTCATTTGCTAAATCTTCATATGAAATATATGGATCTCTTTTTATACATTCAAAAATTTGAACCTGCAAACTATTTATAGGTTCACTTAAAGATCCATCTGGTTTTTTTTGAACCTTTAAAATATCAGAACTTTTAAAATCGGTTTTTTTTAAAGGTTCAATTTCTTTTTTTCCCCTATAAATGACAGCTTTAAAGATGCATCCTTTTCTGTCATCAATAAAATCTATATAAGGCCATTCTTCCAATGCTCTTCTGATTCCTGAACCAAGTCCCCTGTAAGGAAGAAGGTTTTTTGCAGTAAATGATGCAAGTATAGGGTTTCTAATATTTGAATTTCCGGTTTTTATCTTTTCAACAGTGAGATGGTTTGGAAGATGCCCGGGGCTAATTATTTCGATTCTGTCATCAAAAATAAAAATCCTTATTCCTGCACTTATAAAATAATCCCTGTGAATCAGGGCATTAACTAAAATCTCTTCAAATACAATTTCAGGAATTTCCGGGATACCCTGTGTATTAATGCTTCTTCCTGCCTGAATTTTTTTAAGATTTCTCATTATAAATGCAATTGAATCATCAAACAGCTTTTTTAAAGAACCATAAAAATCTTCAGAATCAAGGTATTCAGAAACTGAAATATTATTGCCGGGATAGGTCACAGCTTTAACAATAAACTCAGGCTTTATCCACTGAGGGTTTTCAGAAAAGAGCAATACTCCTGCCAGATTTAGAACTTGTTCATCTGTTGCAAGATTCATATTCTTTAAAAGGTTCAAAAGCTCTTCTTCATCTTCGGGCAATTCGATTTTATATGTTTTTTTTAAAAAATTTCTGAAACTTATTCTATCGAGCTTATCAATACCTGCTCTGGTTGGTATTTCATCTGCATGGAGAAGATCAACACTTTGGAAAAGTCTTCTTAACTCTTCCTTTGAATTTACTTTTCTTTTATCAGAGCCTGTTTTAAGCCAGATCACACCGTTTTTATCAAAATAAGGTTTATCTATACCCTTTGGCACTTTGACTGAAATTACAATTTTTCCATTATCAAGAAGAATATTTTCAGAACTTACTGTAAGAGGACTTCTTATGTGCTGACTTGCGGAATTGCTTATAAGCTGGTTAATTCTTGCAGTATCTTTTCTGTCAAGTCCTGGAATAGAACCGTCATCAGATATACCTATATATATTGTTCCACCTTCTGAATTTGCAAAGGCAGCCATTTCTGCTGCAAGGGAATCTGCATTTTTTATATCTGCTTTAAACTGATTTTTACTGTCTTCACCTTTTGCAGCAATTTTATGAATATCTGTCATGTCAGCTTACCTTTTAACAAAAAATTATTAATTGCTGAGACCTGGTATTTTTTTTAAAGCTTTTCCAAACTTTGGATAATTTTTCTTTACTCCGTCATCAAGATCTATTTCTATCTGTTCTGTAGCAAGGGGATATAAAATATCACGTTCATACTCATCTATTTCATCAATGACTTTTTTAATCTTTTCTATATCTTTTAAAGCTTTTGCCTTATCTTTCTGGGATGCTGAAGAGCTTATGCTTATCTGCTCAGACAGTTCTTTTTGTGCACTAAGCTTTGTTTTAAAATCTCTTAAATAATTGTTTAATACAACAGAGACAGTATCTTTTTTGTACCTGTGCATATATATAAGAACATTAAAGCTTCCTTTGGGAGAGGAAAACATCCAGTAAATTGGCCGTTTTTTATACATTCTTGCATGATAAGAATAAAAGTCTTTTAAAAAGAATTTTCTTATGTCTTTTCCTATTGCGCTTTCAATAAATGCAAGATTTTCTACATAATTTGTTTCACCAAATGTAATTTTTAAAAACTTTTTAAATCTTTCTGCAATATCGTCTGAAAACCAGTCTGTATCCATAACAGGTATAACATTATCATCATCAGGCATAAAAGTCGGTTCAGGTATAGTTTTAAGATAATCATCAAGTGTTTCTCCCTGATTTGCAAGTATAAGGCCTTCCTTATCAAGGGAATATCTTCCAAACATACATCCCACAGAGTAGGAAATAAATTCCTTCATTGTGTCTTCAAGCAGTAGCTTTTCAAGCTCTTCTTCAGATTTATTGTTTCCGTATCTGTAATGGGGATTGCAGGTAAGGGTTATTTCCTTTAACAGAACATCTGGTGAGAGTTCATCTTCAAGGCCGTAGGCTTCTATGAAAATTCTGTTATTTTCTTCTTCGAGTTTTTGCAATTCATTAGTTATTTTATACCAATGATTTCTCAAATTTTTATATATAAAGCTTAAGC
>JBNJGP010000116.1:0-6024 GCA_051747805.1 Candidatus Muiribacteriota bacterium | reverse complement strand
ATAAGCGGTTTTTTGTGATTTTTGAAGTAATATAATTTTAAGCCGATAGGAGCCGATGAGAGCCGTGAGAAGTGAGACGATAGGAGCAGTGAGAGGTGAGAGGTGAGAAGTGAGAGGTGAGAAGTAAGGATCCGATAAAAACAGATTAGAGCAAGAGATTAAAATTTATTACGATTTAAAATCATCGGATTATACTTGATTTTATTTTTAATTTTTAACTCAGTTATTTCTTGTTCAAACCTTTCTATCGTAATATCTTTGAGGTTGACTATAATTTCCTCTATATTAAAATGTTTTCTAAAATAAATTTTATTTTTACTATATAAATTCTTAAGCGCAGGAGTGCTGATAAATATTTTTGTAAAATCTTTTACAATAATTTTTTTCTTATCTTCAGGAACCTGTTTCAATTTTAAGTATGTCAGGGCTCCCTCAATTTCATAAAAATCATCATTAAAATTAGAAGGCACTTTTATTTTAGAGTAAATTTCAAACTTCCTGAGAGTATCAAGGTCATAATTTATAGTTTTTTCATCTACCATCATTACATATATAATCAGGGCATTTTTTTCGAAAATACCACTTTGAGTAATTCTATTTAGAGCCCCGTCAACAATAAAAGTATAATAATCAAAGTATTTTATTTTATTTATAATATGTTCAAGCTGATGATTATTTTCAGGACCGGCAAGCTCAATTTTACCATTTCTTATTGTTTTTGCAAAAGCAGGCCTGCCAAGCACCGTATTAAATTCAAAAACGTCCAGATACTCAAAAATCGCATCAGAATATCTTAAACTGTATTCTGAGGAAACAACATAATTATTTTCATCCAGATAAACCGCAGGTTTAGGCGTGCTGTAAAAAGAACATTGATTTTCTCCATCAATACCAATAGTAAGTCTTACAGTTTTATGTTTTCTTCCTAAAATACTGGATAAATAGTTAGAATACACAGTTTTACCAGAATTCTTTCTTGAACCGGTTATAAAAACTATTTTATTTCTGTATTTTTCAACTGATGACATTTTTACTTTCGTTTTGTTCTAACGAGATTTTTAGGTTCTAAAACTTTCTTTTTGCCATTAAGAAGCTTTGCCACCCCGTCAAGAGGTTCATAACGAGACTCTTTGCATAATTCACACCAGCATTCAGAAAAAATATTCTGAGGCTGAGTATAGGAAGATATAACACCCTCATAATTACGCAAAACAATTCTTCTATCAGATTGAGAAATAATATAGTTTGGCATTACAGGTATTTTACCCCCACCGCCGGGAGCATCAACAACAAAAGTTGGCACCGCCATACCTGTTGTATGACCGCGCAGATTTTCAATAATTTCTATTCCCTTTGAAATAGAAGTTCTAAAATGAGATATTCCCTTAGACAAATCACATTGATATATATAATAAGGTTTTACTCTTATTTTTAAAAGTTCATGTACTAATTTTTTCATAATTCTTGGACAATCATTAACATCTCTTAATAAAACAGTCTGATTTCCAAGAGGTATTCCCGCATCAGCCAGTTTAGAAACTGCGCGTACAGATTCCTGAGTTATTTCATCATAATGATTGAAATGGGTATTAACGTATAAAGGCTGATATTTTTTCAGCATATTAACTAGACTGTCCGTAATACGCATAGGCATAACAACTGGCACTCTGCTACCAATCCTTATAATTTCAACATGTTCAATTGCACTTATTTTATCAAGAATGTACTCAAGAGATTCCTCATCAAGGGTGAAGGGATCGCCTCCCGAAAGCAGAACATCACGGATTTCTTTATTTCTCTTTATATAATCTATTGCCATGTCAATATTTTTCCTTGAAAGATGCTTATCCTCGAAACCTACAAGTCTTCTTCTCGTACAATGTCTGCAATTCATAGAACATATGTTTGTTACAAGAAGAAGGACCCTGTCTGGATAACGGTGAGTTAAACCTGGAACTGGAGAATCAACATCCTCATGAAGGGGGTCATCTAAATCTGAAATATCATCATTTAACTCTTTAATACCGGGAACCGCCTGTAATCTGACCGAACAAAGCTTGTATTTCTTATCCATTAAAGCAGCATAATATGGAGTAATAGCCATTCTAAACTTTTGAAGACATTTTTCTAAATTATTTTTTTCTTCTTTATCTATTTCTATAACTTCCTCAAGTGTACTAATATCTTTAATAACATTTTTAAGCTGCCACTTCCAGTCGTTCCATTCATCTGATTTCACATCTTTAAATAAAGGAATTTTATTATACTCAACTTTTTTATATTTATTCATTTTAACCTCCATTATAAAGCAATTCTAAATTTGCTCAAATACTCCCCAATTAATAAAGTTTACTGTAAAGTTCTTTTATTTCCGGGCTTTCTCTTAATATCTCAAGAGTCAAATCTGCATGACCCATGGTATATCCATTTCCAACTATCATATCAACATCTTTTCCAACGCCCTCTGCTCCAAGAGCCGCTTTTGTAAAAGAAGTCGCCATACTGAAAAAGTAAACAATACCCTTGTTTTTAGCCATCATTATAGAAGCCATTTCTGTATTTGTAATATTAACAGAATTTATTACAAGGTCTGCCATATCACCCTCAGTAATATCTTCTATTTTTTTATAGCAACTAAGTGAATCTTTAGCATTAAGCTTTAAAATAACATCACATATATTAAGCTCTTCAAGCCTTTTAATTCCTTCATCTGAGTATTCAATTCCAATTACTTTACCATTTGGTCCAACTCTTTTTTTTGCCTCCCAGGCACATAAAATACCTGATTTTCCACCCGCTCCTATTATAACCACAGTATCATTAAGTTTTACAAATCTGGCCGTCTGTGCCGGGGCGCCGCAAACATCAAGCACGGCGAGTGCAAGCGACGGCGGGATATCTTCTGGAAGCCTGGCATAAATTCCGCTTTCAAACAAAACAGCCTGTCCGGTTATTTTCACCTGATCATTTTCTACTTTAACCTCATGAATTTTATCAATTTTTAACGGGGTTAACGAAAGCGAAACAAGACTTGCAATTTTATCACCTTTTTTAAGATTTCTTTTGTTTTTTAAATCTGAACCAACTTCTTTAACCCTTCCTATAAACATTCCTCCGGAACCTGTTACAGGGTTCTGCATTTTCCCTTTTTTGTTTACAATTCGGTTTATTATTTCTGCAATTCTGTTTTTATCATTTTCTGCCTCATTTTTAATCTGCGTAAAACTTGCAGAATCAATATTAAGTATATCAACATCTACTAGAATTTCATTACTATATAATAGAGACATTTCATTATTAATTTTTTCAGCAGGCTGCGGCAGTACACCTGCAGGTTTTAAAACTCTGTGAATGCCATAAGGGTTTCCCTCTCGCATTTATTCCTCCCGTAATTTTAAAATTTTTCTTACATCATCAGGTTTTGCTATTTCAAAACCCGCCTCTTTTGAAATTCTGACAGCTCTTTCAATAAGCTGTGCATTACTCCGGGCAAGCTCTCCTTTACTGTAATAAATATTATCTTCAAAACCAGCTCTCATAAATCCGCCGGTTGCCACCGCTCCATAATGAGCCATAAGAGAACCCCTGCCACCAATTCCTATAACTGTAAAAAAACTATTTTCCGGAATTCTGGATTTAAAAAAAGATAAATTTTCTGTACTGTATTTTACACCACCAGGCACATTTAAAACAAAACCATAATGAAAAGGAGGAGAAATTAATTTTTCTTTAATAAGCAATTTTGAAGAATAAATATGTGATAAATCAAAACATTCCAGGGTTGGTTTTACTTTATATTTTTTCATAAATGAGGCAAATTCTTTCATAACAGGAAGTGTATTAACAATATATTCGTCTCCGAAATTAACTGTGCCACAGTCCAGGGAGGCCATCTCAGGCTCTAATTTAACAGGTTGAAGTCTTTCCTCAGCTGTCATCCCTACAGCCCCACCTGTTGTTACCTCTATAACAGCGTCGCATTTTCTTCTTATTAAATCTATTGCCTCTTTAAAAACACTTAAATCCTGTGTAGGTTTTCCAGAGTCATCTCTAACATGAAGGTGAATAATTGAGGCTCCCGCCTCATACGCTTCATTTGCAGACCTTGCAATTTCTAGGGCACTTACAGGCAATGCAGGATTATGTTCCTTTGTTGTCTCGGCGCCACTTACTGCACATGTTAATATCATTTTATTCATAAAAAATAACCTCCTGAGCCTTGATTTTCAGACTCAAGTTAAAAAGTTTTTATATTATCATCAACTATAAGATTTGCTTCTGTGTTTTTAATAACTTCTTCAACGGTTGTATCCTCAGAAATTTCCTTTAAAATAAGCCCCTCTGGTTTCACCTCTATAAAAGCCATATCTGTTACAATCATATCAACAACCTCACAGCCGGTTAAAGGAAGTTTACATTTCTTCAGTATTTTAGGTGTATTATTCTTGCTTACATGTTCAGTTGCAATTATAACTTTTTTCGCCCCAGTTACAAGGTCCATTGCCCCGCCCATCCCGGGAACCATTTTACCTGGTATCATATAATTAGCAAGGTTCCCCTTTTCATCAACTTCAAGGGCTCCTAATACTGTGGCGTCCACATGTCCACCTCTGATAATGGCAAATGAAAGTGATGAGTCAAAAAAACATCCGCCTGGTAAAATAGTTACAGGTTGTCCACCTGCATTTTCAAGATCAGGATCTTCTTTTCCTTTTTGAGGGGAAGGTCCAAGTCCTGTAAAACCATTTTCTGACTGTAAAATTATATATTTATCTTCTGGAAGATAATTGGCACAAAGTGTCGGCATGCCTATCCCCAGATTAACAAGCGAATCATCGCCAAATTCTTTAACTATACGTTTTGCTATTCTTTCTCTTTTTATTTTTTTATTATCTGTACTCATATTTGCCCTCCACAACAGTGTTTATAAAAACTCCAGGGATAACAACATCTTCAGGCCCAATTTCTCCAATTCCTACCAGTTCTTCGGTTTCCAAAAAAGAATGTTTTCCAGCCATCGACATAATTAGATTAAAATTTTTTGCCGATTTAGCTGTAAAACCATTACCAGCAACATCACATACATTAGCCTTAACGAATGAATAATCTGCCTTTAAGGCTTTTTCAAGTAAATATTTTTTGCCATCAACTTCGATAATTTTTTTTCCTTCCTCAACTCTTGTTCCAATACCAGTTGGGGTAAGTATTCCTCCCAGGCCAGCACCACCTGCACGTATTCTTTCCGCAAGAGTTCCCTGTGGCACAAGAACTACTTCCATTTCACCGTTATTCATCTTCTTACCTGCCTCTGGGTTGAGTCCAATATGAGTTGCAATAAGTTTTTTTACTCTGCCGGCACAAATTAATTTTCCAACCCCCAGCCCGGGATAACCTGCATCATTACATATAATTGTAAGATTATCCACCTCGCTTTGAAGTAGCGATTCAACTAAATCAAAAGGCTGTCCACAACACATAAATCCACCAATCATAATGGAACTGCCACTTTTAATTTTCTTCACAGCCTCATCGGCTTTTAAAATCTCTTTCATAATCACTCCCCTTTTTCTATTAAACTTAAGTTTAATAGAAATTTTCAACCTTTAGTCCCGGCTACCGAGCGGAAGGTTATTTTTATTTATTGTTTGCTAAACTTGAATTACTAATTTGAGTTTAGCAAATTTTTTTAAAAGACTTTTGTGGTCAGGCCTACATAAAAGTAAAAAGCTTTCAGCTTAGTAAAATCACCTAAAGGTGATAGTAAAGTTATCTAACGATAACAGTAAAGTAAATTAAAATTTACAGTGTTTTTGTTTTAATCTTTTAACTGTCAGCTTTTGCTGACTTTACTCGACCATTGGTCGTTTACTGTTGACTTTAGTCAACTTTACTGTTTTATAATTGTCTACAGGTTAAAATTTCTATTTTTTGCTAAACTCAAGTTATTAATTATAACGTTAATAGATAAAACAAACAAGTGAGAGGCCGATGAGAGCCGTAAGAAGTGAAAGGTGAGAAGTGAGA
>JBNJGP010000115.1:0-6052 GCA_051747805.1 Candidatus Muiribacteriota bacterium | reverse complement strand
TTGTCTGTAAAAGATAGAATTTCTTATCTTCAATTGTAAACTCGAAATCCTGCATATCTTTAAAATGATTTTCAAGCTTATCATAAACTTCTAAAAGTTCTTCATAAACTTCCGGTAAAATATCTTTCAGTTCATCTACATTTTTTGGTGTTCTTATACCGGCAACAACATCCTCGCCCTGTGCATTCATAAGAAATTCACCATAATGCTCTTTGTTACCATTTGATGGGTTTCTGGTAAACGAAACACCTGTTCCCGATGTTTCCCCCATATTTCCATAAACCATTGTCTGAACATTAACAGCAGTTCCCAGGTCATCAGGAATTTTATTAATTCTTCTATAGGTTTTAGCCCTATCATTATCCCAGGAGCTGAATACTGCATTTATTGCACCATAAAGCTGTTCTTTTGGTCCCTGTGGAAACTCATGACCTTTTTCACTTTTATAAAGCTGTTTATATTTTTCTATAAGTTCTTTTAAAGCTTCTTCAGATAGTTCATAATCAAATTTTACATTGTTTTTTTCCTTAACTTCTGTAAGCAGATTTTCAAATTTTTCATGAGCAATATTATCAATAACATCCCCGTACATTTGAATAAATCTACGATAACAGTCATATGCAAATTTTGGATTTGAAGTAAGTTCAGCAACAGCTTTCACGTTTGAATCGTTTAACCCCAGATTCAAAACTGTATCCATCATTCCCGGCATGGAAATTCTGGCACCAGAACGAACAGATACAAGAAGCGGATCTTTAGGATCGCCAAGCTTTTTGCCCTGAACTTCCTCAAGTTTTGAAAGATTTTTTTCAACCTCTTCTTCTAATCCTTCTGGATAAGTTTTGTGCTTAGAATAGTAATTACATGTTTCAGTGGAAATTGTAAATCCTGGAGGAACCGGAAGACCCGCATTAGCCATTTCGGCTAAATTAGCTCCTTTGCCGCCTAAAAGATCTTTCATTTTTCCATTACCTTCAGAAGTTTTACCTCCGAAAAAATATACTTGTTTACTCATTTTACCCCCTGTTTTAGGTAGATTTAGTTAGCCTGTTGTGCTTTTTCAACTATTTGTCTGAAAGCTGTCATATCATGAACGGCAAGTTCAGATAACATCTTTCTGTTAATATCTATATTAGCCTTTTTCAGTCCATTTATCAACCTTGAATACGTAGTCCCGCAATTTCTGGCAGCTATATTAATTCTGGTAATCCATAATCTTCTAAAATCTCTTTTTCTGGATTTTCTATCTCTGTATGAATAGGCATGCGCCTTCATAACAGCTTCATTAGCCACTTTCAAAAGATTTTTCCTGGCTAATCTATACCCTTTAGCTCTTTGAAACAATTTTTTCTTTCTTTTTCTTGATATTAATGCTCTTTTAACTCTTGGCATAACTTCCTCCTTTTATTCTATTCGGCAAGAATCATTTTTTTCACTTTTTTTTCCATATCCTTTGATACAAGAGTGCTTTTTCTTAAATTTCTTTTTCTTTTTTTACTTTTTTTTGTAAGAATATGACTTTTTCCCTCTTTATATCTTTTTACCTTACCATTTGCTGTAATTTTAAATCTCTTACAGGCACCTCTTCTGGATTTGATTTTTGGCATAATACAATTTCCTCCTGTTTATTTTTTGTTTGTATTCTCTGAAATCGGAGATATTTCAAGTATAAAAACTCTTTTAGAACGATTAATGTTTTTCTTTTCGATTTTTCCGATTTCGCTTAAAGTTTCCTCAACACGTTGAAGCAGCTCAACTCCCTGCTCTTTATGTGCATTCTGCCTTCCTTTAAAACGCAGATTAAATCTGACCTTATCACCTTTATTTAAAAATTTTTTTGCGTTGTTAATTTTTATTCCAAGATCATGCTGTTCAATATTGGGGCGCAGACGAATTTCCTTTACATCCATAACCTTCTGCTTTTTTTTAGCTTCTTTTTCTTTTTTAGACTGTTCATATTTGAACTTGGAAAAATTAATGATTTTACACACAGGTGGTTTTGCCTTGGGTGCTATTTCAACCAAGTCCAACCCTTCATCTTCTGAAACTTTTAAAGCTTCTGAAAGCGGTACAATCCCATAAGCCTTTGATTCAGGTCCTACTAGTCTGACTTCCTCAGCCTTAATCTGTTCATTAACCCTGTAATTAAATTTCTTTTTGATAGTTGTTTACCTCCTTAAAGTTCTATAAAATTAAAAAAACGGGCATTTTACCGCCCGTTTTTTTGTATATAAATATAATATTTTAATTTTTTAACCTGTAGTCCTCAAAAAATCCGGGTCTGCAGGTGAGAAACAGGCAGTTTCTGCTTTCACAGATTTATAATAAAGTATATTTAATATAATGTCAAGAAAAAAAAACACCTTCATAAATTAACTTTGCCTTTCCTGTAAGGATAATTTCTCCTTTTAACATCCTGGCTGTAATTTTACCACCATCAAAATAAAAATTCATACTCTCCAATCCGTCTGCTTTGTTCAGCACAGAAAAAATAGCAGCTGCTCCCGAGGCGCATCCCTTTGTGAAACCCGCCCCTGATTCAAAAACTTTGACAACATATCCCTCATTTTTTTTAGAAACAAATTCAATATTGTATTTTTTATCACATTCCGCCTTCTGAACTATTTCATCCTCAATAAAACTATCAGTAAAATAAATTTTATGTAAATTTCCAGCCTTAACCTTAAAAAAATCATTTTCAAGCTTTATACTCTGAGCCCTGTCAAAATTCATGTGAATAAAATTATTTTTACATTTTTCAAAAAAGTAACTTTTATCTGAAAAAATCACCTCTCCGCTTTTTTTATTATTAAGAAAACAGAAAAGGTCTGCAGCACAAAACATACCATTCCCAAGACTTTTTGCGCGGGAACCGTCAGCGTTATAAAGAGATACTATGATTTTTCCCTCTGAATTAGAATAAAAAATAACTCCATCTGCTCCTATTCCAAAATTTCTATCACATATATTTTTTACAGATATTTTTTCTTTTTTATCCACAAAAACAAAGTCATTACCAAGTGCCTGAAGTTTATAAAATTTCATTATTTCTCCCTTTAAAAATAAATTAAAAGTAGCAGAGTTATGGGATGAAAACATTTCAACGACCCTATTCAGTAATTTTTATATAGGAAATAGTCAAATCATCTGAAAAATGATTTTCATCAGAATAGTCTTTTAACTGGGATAATAAATTTTCAAATAAATTCTCTGGTTTATTGTTTTCAATAATATTATAAAATTTTTTTACACCGAATATCTTACCTTCTTCATCATGAGCTTCAATAACTCCATCTGTATAAAAATAAAAAATATCATCTTTTTTAAAGAATACTGTGTCCTCATGAAACTGATAATCAGCAAAAAAACCAAGTACAACATCGCTTGTATAAAGCTCTTTTAAAATTTTTTTATCTCTGACCAAAACTGGATAATTATGGCCAGCATTACAGTACCTGAAAGTGTTTTTTTTCAGATTCAGCACACCATAAAACAAAGTAGCAAAAACTTTCGGGTCAATATCTTTAACAAGAAGCTTGTTAACCTTTTCAACAAGAGTTGCAGGAGATAACTCGCTTTGAGCAAAAGAACGAATTAACGTCCTCAGCATTACCATTAATAACGCGGCCGGAACTCCCTTGCCAGAAACATCTCCAATCACTATTACTTTGTTAAACTCATCAATATCGATGAAGTCAACATAATCACCACCCACTTCTCTTGCCGGAATACACATAAAATCAACCTCAAACATGGCTTTTTTTATTTTTTCTGTGGGCATAAGTTTCATCTGAATATCTTTTGCAATTGTAAGCTCATGCGAAAGCTTTTCTCTTTCAATAAGCTGTGAGCTCAGCCTGAAATTTTCGATTGTTATTGCTGTCTGATTGGCAAGTATCTCAAGCACCTTTAAATCATCTTCATTAAAACAGCTTCCATCTTTTTTATCGGTAACGTTAATTATTGCAACTACCTGATTTTTTATTTTAACCGGTACTGCAATAAATGAATTTGTATCATAATTATCCCTGAATTTTGATAAAAAATCATCTTCCACTGCCTCTGAAACAATAGCGGATTTACCAGTTTTTATAATATATGAGGTTACTTCTCCTCTTTCGGCGATTTTAAAATTATCAACTTTTTTAATTTTTTTTCCAATATAGCCTGAAACCAGTATATCATTATTTTTTTCATTTTCATCTGAAATCAACATCACAGAGGCTCTTTTAACCTTCATAGAATATATAATTGTCTCAACAATCATCTTTAAAAGTTCATCAACCACAAAAGTGTTTCTTACAAATGAATTAATGCTGTAGAGAATATTCAGCTCATTTGCTTTCATTTTAAGCTCTTCCTGAGTCTTTCTAAGCAAAACAATGGTTTTTGATAAATCATTAACTAATTTTTCCTTTTCAAAAACAATTTGCTCTCTTTTTATACCCAGATGCAATAAATCATCAAATTTATTTATTTTATCATTAAAAAAACGCTCAAGGCTCATTGCAATTGTTTCAACTATATTAAGCTCTTTTTTATTGAAAACTCCCTTCTGTTTGTCAGTAACATAAATTAAGGCAACAGTTTCTCCCTGATATCTGACTGGAACAGCCATGAAACTCTGAGTATTATATATTTTCATACTGTTCATGTATTTTACATATTCAGTTTTGGATATATCTTTTATCAAAAGCGAATGTGCAGATTCAAGAATTGACTCGGTAACTTTACCTCGATAAACAACATATAATTTTTTAAAAACCTTTTCTTTTTTTATTTGAATATTATATAAAAGGTCTTTTTTCTCTCCGTCTTTTTTTACATCTACAAATAAAATAGATACCCGAGCGGCTTTAAGATAGGAAGAAAGATAATCAATTATTATTTTAATTAATTCATCTAAAAAGAATTGACTGTCAATAATATAAGAGTTACCAATATTTTTAGAGAGTTCCCCTATTCTCATTCTGAAATCATTATTTACTTTTTCAAGCTGTTTACTCGTTAAATAAACTGTTGAAAGAATATCTGACATATTATGCAGTTTATTTTCAACATTTTTTTCTAAATTTTCTAATTCCCAGCCTGCTAATGGTTTATATAGTATTATCTTATCAGAAAATTTTTTTAATTTATCTTTATTAGAAACCTCAGAAACAACAATTAAAATTTTATTATGAGGAATTTTATTCAAATGTCGACACTCATCAATATCAACAATGAAAAAATCATTTTTCAGGCTGAACTTTTTGCTTTTTTGGAATTTTTTAAGGTCAAAATAATTAGATATTTTCTGGAGGAGTCCCTCATTTTTTGAATCTATATAGTATTTAATTTGATTCAATTCTTCTCTTCCTCAAATTCAGTAATATTTTTAACTGCCTCTTCTGAAGTTTTCGAAGCAATAAGTTTATCCCGGAATTCTTGTTTTCTAACCATTCTGGATAATTTAGCAAGAGTTTGTAAATACTTTGAGGAGTTTTCAGGGCTAGCCGCTATTAAAAAAACACAATAAACAGGGTTATCATCTAAAGCGTCAAAATCCACTCCGGTTTTTGAAAGCCCTAGTCCAACTATTACTCCCTCAGCACCTTCAACTTTCCCATGAGGAATTGCAATTCCCTTTCCAATACCAGTTGAACCAAGCTTTTCTCTTGCAAGCACAGCTTTAATAAAATTTTCTGGTTTTTTTATATTTCCGGATTTATGAAGATTATAAACAATTTCTTTAATTATCCCCTCTTTTTCTTCTGATTCTAAATCCATTACAACATTTTCCTTAAATAATATATCAGCAAGTTCCATAGATTCCCCCGAAATCACTTTATAAAAAATTAATTATTTTTACAGACTTTAATTATAGCAGATTTTTTTTTTAAAAAAAAGAAAAAGAATACATACTAAAAAAACCGTTTATATACAACTTACTTTTCAATAACCTTATCTACATCAGCAATTCTCAATTTAGCCGAAAATCCTTTAGTGGTCAGGCCTACACACTTTGCTTTTTCGCAAAGTGATGTCGGCGCTGACCCCATCAAATCAAGGA
>JBNJGP010000114.1:0-6277 GCA_051747805.1 Candidatus Muiribacteriota bacterium | reverse complement strand
TCTGATGTAAAAAAAGCTACTATTTAGCTACCTTAAAAAAATAAATTAGTTAAATCCCTGTATTTCGGGCTTTCTGAAGGTATGGCCGGGAGACAGGGAAGCTTCCGGTGATAACTGCTTAAGACTACAAAAACACCTGTATTTCGGCTTTTGCGGCTCTATCTAAAATTTTGTATTTTGTTGTTTTTTGTTGTTTTTGGGCACAGTTTGGGCACTAAAAAATATAAATTTGATTTCTATTAAAAATTAAAATCATGTAGTGAGAGTTCCCAATCTTTTTGCTATGGTTCGTATTTTATTTATTGCATCCCATTTTGCTTTAAATACGTCTTCCATTTCTTTTGAAATTTTTTTCTTTTGGTTTTCATCATCATGAATTGGTAATTTTAATTCTTTCCATCTATTCCCAATATTAGGTAATGTTGTTTCTATCAAAATTTTATTTTTTGCTTGTTCTTGAGTGATCCAATGACTGAGTAAATACATTAAGTAATATGAAGTAATTCCTAAGGAATTTGGCAAAACTCTTAAAACCAAAATTTCTCTTGTTAATAATACTTGTGTATCAAATTCAGAAACCATTGCTACACTACCTATTCTATAACTACCTCTTCTAACATATACAATATCATTTTTATATAGGTTTTTATTCTTTGTCATTTTACTCTGATATACATCAAACGGTATTTTCGAAGTATGGTCTTTATAAATTTCCCAATTTACTATATCTTTTACTCGTATATATGGAATATCGCCTTTTCCTTTATTGACTGATTTAGGTGATCCGTGTCCGTCAAAATACTCTATTACTCCTTTTTTTATCAATTCATTTATACTAATTAGTGAGCATTTATGTTGAGATGCTGTTTTTTTTAGTTCATTTTCTTTTTGTTTCCAATAATATCTAGGTACGTAAACTTTAGATTTTTTGACTTTACTTGAATCAACTAAAAAGGTATACTTTTTATCTATTGTCTTTTTTTCAGACACTACAGATTTAATCCAATGATTTTTTTCAGATTCTGAAATACTTTTTTTGATATCTGCAATCTCTTTTATGATATTTGGTATATCATCCCACAGTTCAGTCGTGGGACTTTCTGTTTCATTATCCCATCTGTATATTTCTTTTCCTTGATGATCATGGCCAACTTCTTCAGCAACATTCATCATTATTTTTGCTTGCTGGGGAACATTTTTTTCAATAAATACTGCTATGCATTTGGCATTATTATGAGGTCTGAATGTATTGTGGGGTAAGTCAATTAGACAAAATATATTATGTTTTGCCATAAAATTCATTACGTAACTTGCATTAGGGGCGTGAAAATAAGTTTCAGGAATGATCAACCCCATTCTTCCTCCATCTCTTAAAAGCTCTAAGCACCTTTCAACAAAAAGAATCTGTGGAGGCATCTCAGAATTTTGCTTGCTTGTGATTTCATGTGTACCATCTTTAATTTGCCATTTTTTTGCTAGACTGTATTGTGACAGTTTGTCCAGCCCCACAACTTTAATATCTTTGCCGAAAGGCGGATTAGCCAATAGACAGTCAAAGGAATTTAATTTTATTGCCTGTTGAGTTTTTTTATCCCAATTTTTTGACCTTTCAAGACTATCCTCACAAAAAATACCTCCTTTTCCATCTCCAAGTATAGCCATGTATGCTTTTGCAACTTTTGATAGAAATGAATCTTTTTCTATTCCATAGATTTTACTCATTGCAGCTTTTTGCTTTTCTTCATTGAGGGCTAATTCATTCCAGCCATAATCTTCAGCTTTATGATTAAGATCGTTCCATATATGTCTTAAACTTTCAACTATAAAGCCTCCTGATCCGCAAGCAGGATCTATAACAGTTTCATCTGAATTTTGATCTAAGATTTCTACCATTAATTTAACGACATTTCTTGGAGTAAAAAATTGTCCTTGTGGTCCCTTAAGTGCATATCCAATAAAAGTTTCAAAAGCATCTGCAATCACATCTCTTTCAGCATCGATTAAGCAGTAGTTTTGTAATTGACCAACGATAAAATATAAGGATTTTTCATCTAAAGAAATAGTATCATATGAGTCAATAACATCGCTGTACTTAGATTTGACTTTTTCAAACAAGGCAGTGATTCTATTTTGTACATCACGGGAACTTTCTTGTATGCCTGCTCTGAATTGTACTTTATCATTTCTTTTAGTAAATTTTTCATCATAAAGTTTAGTAAAAATTATATTAATTAATTGTCTTGCAAGTTCCTCATCTCGAGTGGTGCCTATTGCATTACCAGCTAAATAGTTTCTCAATAATTTAAAAACAGTCTTTAAATTATGAGGTATAATAAGGTCTTTTCTGAGAAAATAACCTACATCTTCAATTCTTTCATTTTTTTTTGGAATATTGGGTATTTTGTTAAAAGTTATACCATTGTTTTTGATTATTTTTTGTATATAGACTGGTGCATCTATACCATTAAACCACACCCCAAGGGAAGCATGGGACAATCTCAAATAATCTTTGAGTTGCTTGACACCATCCTTTTCGGTTTTCTTTTTACATTCAACAATAATATATAAATTTTCTTCTTTTTTTATGTTGTCAACAAATACAGCTATATCAACTGGATATTTGCCATTTTTATCTGATGGTGATGCTTTTACCCTCCATTGTGGCCTTGTTTGAATTTGCGATTTGTCATAAAGATAATCATCTGTTAGGATTCTAGAGAATGGCTGTGTAGCTTCAATTTCTTCTGGGGTTTCTTTAATATGCTCCCCTGATATATAATCAATAATGTATCCTTCTTTTGCTTCTCCTGAATTCATTAAGTGCCTCCATCTAAATATAACTGGAATTATAGTATGTTTTAGATTAAAGCCGTTCATGAAATAAAGTAAATT
This sequence comes from Candidatus Muiribacteriota bacterium, assembly GCA_051747805.1. GTDB lineage: Bacteria > Muiribacteriota > Muiribacteriia > Muiribacteriales > Muiribacteriaceae > JBNJGP01. Next base: position 3,385 of record JBNJGP010000114.1, on the reverse strand, counting down.
CTACAATCTCTTTATCTGGTTATCAATCTCGATCAAGCCGTATGCGAACCCCTTTTTGTGTAGTGTGATCCAGCGGGTTTTTTCTTGGTTTCCGCTTCAGGGCTTTTAGCCCTTAAGGCGGAAATTAAGGAAACAATCCGCCACACTACAGCAAACAAAAAGGAAGTCGCAGGAGGCGGTGATTGATACTTGCCGAAACTGTACCCATCACCGAGTGCCAAACCGTCAATCTTGCTTCTTGCTGGTGCGCTTCCCCCTTTTTGAAGCTAAGCAGATTTATCCTAAAATATTCCACCGCCAGAACATTATAAAAACAATTCAAATACTTTATTTTCACTGTCTTATACCGGTCCAAAAAATACAAAATTTATTTTTTAAAGTTGCTAATTTTTAGAGGGGCATAAATAGGACCTCCTGTAATGCCCTAAAACAGGGGATCTTTTTTTCAATTTTTTATACCTGTCTAACTTTTTATTTTTCCTTCATACTTTCACTGTCAATTAATTGATTTTTTTGAGTACTCAAAACAGGTTTTCGTCCATGTTGGCCAAAAGGTCATGAATATTATGGGGGTGTTAGTAACACCCCCTCACAAACTAATTTTTTATAATCACAAAGGATACATAATGGCTAATGTAAATTTAGATGATCTTCATAAACCAGAGACTTTAATTGCGGTAGATGCATTAAATATGCTGCCTGGGATAGATACGTTGTATTACTTTTATTCCACACTGCCGGAGTATCAGAGTTTCTTTGAAGATTTAGAATCAAGAGTGTCACGGCGCAAGGTAGAATTTGATGAGGCTAAAAAGGATAAATTCGTCTATGGAAAAGACACGAACTTTTTAATATCCCTCCTTGATGTGGATATGATTTATACAGGTCACAGTGAAGGCTTTCGCTGGTTTAGTGACGTATATGAGACTTACCGTATCGGTTTTAAGCATCCAGCCAAAAATCAGGGTTTAAATAACATACGTGTACAGCTTGGAGCCAAAGGTATCTATACAATTGGTATCAAGAATTTGTTAGAGCAAATAGAGAACTTTTTATCCGGACTGGTGGGCAGTGAAACATATATTACCAGAATGGATGTAAACTGCTTTATTCAGGCCGACCTCTCAAATATCGCAAAAGAGATGTTTGTCACTAAAAAACGTAACGCAAGGCAGTATATAAAAGAATACGGGAACACTTATAAAAACGAAACAATCTACATTGGTAAAAAGCCTTTTGTTATGCGTTTGTATAACAAGATGGAAGAACTTAAAAACAGCCCTAAACTTGACCTGATGTTTGAGTATTTTAATTCCAACGGTTTAGAGGTCACCGGCTGGAGCCATGTTTATAATTTAGAGTTTGAACTCAGCCGTGATTTTTTAAAGCGCTACGGTATCAGCTCGGTTGATGAGGCTTTAAACAGTGCCGAACTTTTATTTAAAGAAGCACTTGAACATATCCGCATGATCGATTTAGATTCGCTTTCAAAAGCTGATCTGGAACATAACAGAAGATACAACGCCGACACCCATATACTGTGGCAGTATCTCAAAGACAACTACACTCTGGCAAATATAATGCAACAGTCAACGGTTGCGCTTGAAAAGCTAAAAACAGCCGAAGATGAATTCAAAATATTCAGATATTTCGCTGACACCGTCGCGGTGATCAGGCGCGCAAAGAAAAACGGCCAGAAACTAAACACAGAGTTTTTAAAGATCGCCAACGAGCAGGTGAAGCGTGAGTATGAAATCTATAAAAAGCATAGGCTGCAACCTTCCAATAATACAAAATCCATACTGGAATCGGAGTATATTAAAAGCCTTCACTACGCCTATAAAGCACTTGGGAAAAACTTTGACAGAAAAGCTTTTGAACAAAAAAATTACTTACAAAAGGTGATCACATGACAGTAGATTTTGAGAACCTTCAACTTTTGCCCCAAATTGTGCAAGAGATAGAAATAATAAAACAAAGACTGGATCACTCAGACTCAAAGCGCTGGCTAAGCGTCAAAGAACTCAGCCACTACCTGTCGTATTCAAAAGATACGATATACAGGCTCAAAGAGGAACAGTTTATCGAGAATCTGCACTTTTATAAAAGAAGTGGTAAAATACTCTTTGATAGAGTCGCAATTGACGATTGGGTGATTGGAAAGGACAGAACCAATGACACTAACCAGTCGAAGCGGCGTGTTGTGGATAACATTCTATCATCAATCTAAACGGTATCGCAGAAGTTTAAAACTTGAAGATACCAAAAAGAATAGAAAATTCGCACACAACAATATCATCCCCGAACTTGTGTATAAACTCAACTCGGGGACGTTCTTTAACACGGAAAAACAAAAGCAAGAAGCCAAACAGCGTATTCCGACAGTCAACGAGTTTGCCAAGACGTCTTTTGAGATTCATAAGACCCAGAGAAGGGAACTTACTCAAAAAGAGTACGCCCAAATGTTTTCTAACCATATCAGACCCGCTTTTGGAAATAAACGGATTGATCAGATCAAAGCCTCTGATATCGCCAAATGGCAAAACAGACTTCTTGAAACACGGTCGCCAAAAACGGTTAAAAGTATACGAACCGTTTTTCAGACAATTCTTGAAGATGCCATGATTGATGAACTGATAAAAACCAATCCTTTTATTAGAGTTAAATCACCCAGAGGGTTTGACGTGCGTGAGAAAAAACCATTTAGCAAAGATGAGATTTTTCGCATCATTGAAAACGTTCCTGAAAAAATGCGGGCCTTTTTTGCCATAGGCTTTTTTACGGGAATGAGAACGGGCGAACTTATCGGTTTAAAATGGGATGACATCAACTGGCAGGATCAAACGATCACAGTACATCGAAGCAGACGGGAAGGTATTGAGACAGTACCCAAGACTAAAAACAGTATTCGGGAAGTAGATATTCTGGATGCTTTGTTGCCATATTTAGAGGCACACAGAGAGTTGGCAAATGAATCAAGTGAGTATATTTTTACCACCAGCAAAGGACAACCGTTTAATACATGCTCAAAGATAGCCGCATGGTACTGGAAGCCTACGCTAAAACAATGTGATATAGAGTATAGAAACCTGTATCAAATGAGACACACTTTTGCCAGTCTTATGATCAGTAACGGTGAGGATATTTTATGGGTTGCTCAAATGCTTGGTCATAAAGACGCTTCCATGACTTTGGAAAAATACGCCAGATATGTAAAAACCAAAAACAAAAAAAGAGCTCAGTTCTTATATGAGTAAATACTCTGTAGTCACTTTTTGGGCACAGTTTGGGCACAGTGGCTATTTTTGAGAAAACTTAAAGCTTGTAAGGCCCTGTTTTAGGGGATTTTGGAAAATGTGGCCGGGAGACAGGGATTCGAACCCTG
>JBNJGP010000113.1:0-6379 GCA_051747805.1 Candidatus Muiribacteriota bacterium | reverse complement strand
CTAATAAAACTAAATCCTGAGGCAGCTCTATGCTTCCATCCGTTATTATCATATCATATTCGCCAACTGTTACGTTTGTAGCATGGTCATGGAACTCAGGGTCAATTGTAGTCCCACCATCAGCAGTAATCTGTGAATCTTCAACATCTACTTCAATATTAAATTGTTCACCATCAATTGTATGTTCAATACCCTCAACAACAATTGTTACTTCACCAGTATAGGTTTCTGCCCAGAAAGTATATTCACCGTCCTGAAGGTTTGATACAGATATAGTACCGTTAAGGTCGTTAGTAAACCTGTAGTATCCAGGTCCCCATATTTTTATAGAATTAGCATCAGAGTCAGTAACAAAATAATCTATCTCAATATTTCCATCATTATCAACAGGTAGTTCAATACCGCTGTCGGGGGCACTGATTTCTGTATCCGGTAGCAGATGGATATTTGCTGAAATATTTATTGTAAAAAGTAGTATAAAGAATAGGTTTAAAAAAATTAAAGATAGTTTTTTTGCCATAAATCCCTCTCAAATATTATTAAATTTAACTTCTTATTAATTGTCGGGATTTAAACGTGACCTTGTTAATTATTAGAATTTACCAGTGACCTATTTTTTTAAACCTTTTTGCAATTATTTACTTTACTCTATTATTTCAGCAATTCTCAATGATAATACTTTTAAAGTAAGTGTGGGGTGACAAACAAAAACATTAAAAAAACTATTGAGCTTTGGCTGCTAAACTTTAACAGAAATAACTGTTATATTATCTTTACCACCCATTTCATTAGCTTTATCAATAAGCGAATAGACTATATCATCACATTTATAATTATTATTTAAAATAACTTTTAATATATCTTCTCTACTAAGATATGAAGTCAGACCATCAGAACATAAAATAAAAAAATCATCCTTAAATAAACTCTCAAAATTAATCTGAGGCGAAATTTGATTCTGTCCCATAACCTGGGTTAATACATGAGAATAATGTTCCCCCCTCTTTTTTGAAAGATTATCATCATGACTTGTCTGAAAAATCTCTCTGTTTCTTAAAAGCAAAATTTTAGAGTCGCCAATATGACCAATAAAATAGTTATCATTTTTTATAAAAAGAATTGAAACAGTTGTAAAAAAATCTTTTTTCTTTTGTTCAGACTCTCTCCTGAGTTTTGAGTTTATAAAAAAAAGCATTTGCCTCATATTTTCTGAAATTTCAAAAATACTATCACATTCAACAGCAAAATTATTAATGAAATATTCTGTGGCAGCCTCCTGCGCCATTATTGCGGCAGCTTTACCATCATCACAACCACCAACTCCGTCAAAAACCCCAAATAAATAACCTTTATCAGGCTTATTTAAAATAAGATAGCTATCCTGATTCTCTTTTCTAACTCTTCCAATATCAGTATGTCCGTAAAATTTCATCAAGTCTTTTTAACCCTTCCTTAATTTTATTTTCATCTGTTGCATAAGAAATTCTCAAGTAATTTTCCTTAAAAAAAGCACTTCCTGCAGTTAATGCAATATGAGCATTCTGTAGTAGATCCAGAGATAATTGAAGTGAATTTTTAACTTTACCCCCGATATAATAGGAGAAATCAACAAAAAAATAAAAAGCGCCTTCCGGCTCTGTGTATTTTAGTTCAGGTTTATTGTCCAAATATTCTTTTAAAATATATTTTCTTTTCTCAAACTTTTTAACCATATTATCTAACTCAGACTGCTCCAGTTCAATTGCCCTAAGAGAAGCATACTGCGATATAGAGTTAGGACATGAAGTCATATGCGACTGTATATTTGCAATTAATTTAGCAATTTCAGGTTTAGCAGCCACATAGCCCATTCTCCAGCCGGTCATGGAGTAAGCTTTTGAAAAACCATTAATTAAAATGGTTTTTTCTTTTATTTTCGGTCCAAAAGAAGCTATAGAATAATGACGCGCTGGATTATAAATAATTTTTTCATAAATCTCATCTGATATAACAAATAGGTTATCATGTTTAACAATAATCTCTGCCAGCTCCTCAAGCTCACTTTTTTTATAAACTTTTCCAGTAGGATTTGAGGGTGAATTAATAATTATTGCCTTTGTTTTAGAGTTAATTGTATTTTTAATTTTTTCATGAGGAAGATTAAATTCATCATCTGACTTTATAATTTTTGGAACACCCCCAAGCAGTTTAATCTGCTCTACATAACTCACCCATGCCGGGGCAATAACAATAACTTCTTCCCCGGGATTTAAAATAGCACATAAAGCATTATAAAGAGAATGTTTTGCACCACTTCCAACAATAATCTGCTCTGCAGAATAAGAAAGATTATTATCTTTTAAGAGTTTAGCAGCAATTTTTTCACGTAAAGGTTTTATTCCTTTTAAATCAGTGTATTTTGTATAACCAGCATCAATTGCAGCCTTACCCGCCTCTTTAATAGACTGCGGGGTATCAAAATCAGGCTCCCCGACAGCAAAACTAATCACATCTTTGCCTTCTCTTTTTAATTTTCTTGCAGCATCAGCAACTTTAATTGTTGCAGATTCTCCTATAGATAACCCTAAATTACTATACATTACAATACTCCCAGCTTGTATTATTTATTTTTTTATCTTACTTCTTCCCTTGCATTGTAACCCATATTATTTAAAATTTCAGCAATATGTCTAGAAAAAACACCTCCGTCTTTAGAAGGCTCAAAAGTGCTGAAATAATTCTTTATGTCATTTTCTTTTTTTAAATAAATAAGATTTAAAAGACATAAAGCTTTTATATCCTCGGAAGTTACCCCAAAAACATCAAGAGAGCTGTCTAAAAAATTTATATCATAAGCCCTTAATTTTTCTAAAAAATTATTAACCTTTTGTAAATTATACGTATTTTCAGATAAAAGAGCCTTAAAAACAAATAAAAAACCACCGTAAAGTTCTACAGGAGATAAATAATTTTCTGTTTCTTCAAATGAATCATAATCAAAATATTTTGAGGGTTCAATATTTTCAATATTATCAAAATTCAGGCTTATTCTTGCATAATCATATAAAAGATTAGAATAGTTATAATAAATAATTTCTTCGGTATCAGGGTCAGAAAAATCGTCAATAACTTCCGTAAAACTTCCCTCATTAATCTTTTTTGCTGTTTCTTTAATTTCTTCTTTATGCTCTTCTGAAAGTTTATCTGATATTAAAAACGAAGAATTATTTAAAAAATATATATCAGGGCCATTAAAATTTTTTTGTTCAGAATCAAGCCACATAGTATAACTTAAATTAGTATCTGGACAAGTAAAAGTTGTATAATAATTAAAAATATTTCTAACAATATGAAACTCATAGCTGCCGTCAGCGTAAGGTGCAAAATAAAGTGATGAATCATCCTCCCACACAAACTGGGGAGTTAAATTATCTATTCCCTGTATATTCCCAGAAAGAATATAATAATCACGGGTTTCCGGCTCATAAGGTCTTACAGAGCGGCAACCACTTAAAAAAAATACTGATAATAAAATAAGCAGTAAACCTTTTTTAATAAATATTCTCCTTTAAAACAGAAATTTTCCCACTTTTAAAAGCTTTCTCCCCTTTTAATTTATAAAAATACGTTCCATTTGAAACCTTATTTCCCCTTAAATCCCTTAAATCCCATAAAAATTTTTCAATTCCGGCCATATTTTTATCCTTAAATACGCGGCTACCTGAAGAATCAAAAATTTCCAGCATAACATCTGAGGCAAAATCAAGCTTATACTCAAAAACAGCAAAATCAGAAGCAGGATTAGGATAAACTTTTACATCTTCAATAAACTGTGCCGAACTTTTATTAACTTTTAAAGCAGAGCGGTTACCAGCATAATCAACTGCCTCAACAATATAAGATTCAAAAGGAGAGTTTTTTAAAACATAACTTGAGGCAGAATTATAGAAAGAATAAGGCTTTCCAGATATATCAATAATAGAAACTTCTTTAATCCCAGAATATTTATCACTTATTTTAAACTCAAGAGGAGAAGAATTTTTAATTTCCGGAGTTGTTTTATCTTCAAAAATACCTATTTTTGAAATATCTGAATAATTATCTTTTAATTTAAGAAGACCCCATCCAGAAAAATCTTTTGCATAAATTAATGGAATATCCCCTTTATCTTCATCAAATTCAGGGGTGAAATTCCCAAAAACTGAAACTGCTTTTTGCTGATTAAAATCTGATGCGCTGTGATTATTAACTTCATCAATAACCATTATATTAGATGTTGAATTTAAGTTAACCCCATCAAAGCTACTATAATTATCAGTAACGCTAAATTGAGCAGCAGTATTTTCATTATCTGTTCCCTCAAATGAAAAAAGAGCTTCTGTTTCAACCTCATTATCAAAAACTTTTATAGTATATTCACCTTCAGTTAATTCTTCAAACCTGAAACCCCCGTTATAAATCCAATCTTCAATATTATTCATTGTATTTGTAATTATTTCTTCCTGCTCTGAATTAAAAACTCTAAATTTTACATCTCCTACCGGCTCAAAATTAGGTCTGGCAAATAAACTTATTTTTTTCTTATCAAGCGGGTTCTGAGCATAAGAAATTAAAAAATATTTATTATTTATAAAATCAAAAGAAATTTTATTACCTTCAATTCTTTTAATATTTTTAATAACAGGAGCATTAAAAGTGTTATAGCCAAAACTTGTTGGAATTGAACTTGGAGTAAATGAGTTATTGATTATTTCCTCATTGTTTTCTAAAGGATATAAATCATTAAAATCCCGCTTTGAATTAGCCATATTATCGGCCCTCAGCATCCATACACCAGGATGTTCTTTATCAAAACGAATAGAAGAATCAAACTCAAGATAAACAGGTTCAGAAAATTTTTTTGTTTCATCAACATGCAGAATAGTTAAACCAAATTCATCTGATTCAAAAAGATGTTTATCATAAAATTGACCTGACCTTACTCCAAATAAATAGTACTGAGTTTTTTCTTCATTTAAAAAATAAATTGCTCCCAGTTTATCTTCTGAATCCGGGAATAAATCTGAGGTACTTGAAAGAGTTATTTCATTTGTTCCAGACTCTAAATTATTAAGTATAACAGGATCTGCCCAGCCTAAAATATACTTGTGATAAATATCAAAATCAGTTCCAGGCCATTCTTTTGTAAAATCATTATACACCCCTAAACCCATAAGAGACCAGTAACCCATACCATGACTTTCGGTTGCTGAATTGTTATATATATCAGATGTGCCAAGCTGATGCGCAAATTCATGACAGGCTATTGCAATATTTGAGCCACCCGGAACACTTTGTTCACCATTTTCAATTATATTAAGCTCTGCAAAAGTAGAATAATTTCTGAATTTAATTTTTTTGCCTTCTTTGCCAATTCCTTCCCAGCTATCAGGTATAACCCATTGATGTGAAGGAATTTCACCATCATATTCTGAGAGCTCAGCTGCCCCTCCAGAATGAATAGTAAGTAAAAATACATTATCAGGTGCGGTTGGAAGGAATTCAACCCCGGAAATAATACCATCACCATTTTTATCTATTGAAATATTTTCATCCAGCTTCTCAATATAAATACCATCAGGATTATCAATAAGTTTTTGAAAAATTTCAGCATTTTCATATGCTCCCTCAAGAGCATACGCCCTCTCAAGAGCATGCCGGGCAATTTTTGGATAATTAGAATCTCCCAAATAATTTGAAACAGGATCACCTGTAACTTTTTCTGTATAAATACCTTTTATATTAACGCTACCATAGGAAGCATTTTTATAAAAGTGGGCAAGTGAATTTTCATTTTCTTCATTAAAAATATATTCTTCAATATTTTCATATAAAGCAGAAACATCTTCAAAAGGTTTATCTGAAAATTCCAGTGGAATAACAATTAAAAAAATATCCCCCTGCCATTCTGGCAGTATTTCCCTAATTGGTGAATATGTGCTATCAGGTGCCAATGATGGGCCACCTTGTATTTTACTTGAAACAGGTATTCTGCTTTGATGACGGTAAAGTGGGGAATTTTTTATACCAGAATCATCACCCCGGACTGGTGCCAAAGAGCAAATGTTGGAAATAAAATATATTAATATTAAAAAAATTATTGTTTTTTTCATTATTAATTTAACTCTCTACTTTTTTTTATAATATCATATAAAAGCGTATTTTTCGATTTGAGAAGCGGTAAATTCATTAAAACGAGTGGTCAGGCCGAGAAGAGCCGTGAGAAGTGAGAGGTGAGACGATAGGAGCCGATAGGAGCAGACAAAAGCCGAGAAGAGCCGTGAGAAGTGAGAGGTGAGAGGATAGGAGCCGTGAGAAGTGAGAGGCCGACAAGAGCAGACAAAAGCCATGAAAAAAAAGT
>JBNJGP010000112.1:290-6614 GCA_051747805.1 Candidatus Muiribacteriota bacterium | reverse complement strand
CCGACACTCATAAAATAAAAAATAATAGAAACAACAAGAATTCTGGTTAAAAAACAATATGTTCTGTTTCTAAATTTTTTTTTAAAAAATGAAAATAAAATAATAATTCCACAAATTAAATTTGTAAAAAAAAGAATATAAAAATTAGAAAGTTTAAATTCAAAATAAAAAAGCAAAAATAAATTTAAACAAAATCCAGCAAAAAATAAAATAGTTAAAAAATTAAATGAAAAGAAATCATGCATATTTATTAAATTAAAAGTTTTATCTCCTTTAATATCTTCAAAATCCTTAAAAATAATTGTTATAGATAATAAAATCCAGATAATAAAAAAATCAGGAATAAAACTGATATTATTTTGATAATTAATAAAACCTGAATAAAGTGCTAAAAATATACCAGTTGAAGTAATTAAAGATGTAAAAAAAGGAATTTTTCTTAAAATAATACTTTTATTGGAATAAAAAAAGCCTAGAACTGGAAAAGATAAGAAAATAAAAAATGATAAATAATTATTTGCCACAAAAAATGGGTAAATAAAAGATAAAGCAAATAAAAACATAGAATAATAAAAAGCCTCAACAGGTTTTATTTTACCCGACGGAATAGGTCGATATGGCTTATTTATAGCATCAATCTTATAATCAGCATAAGAATTGTAACTATATATAAAATTAAATGAAACAAAAGAAACTAAAAAAGCCACAATAAAGTCATTAAAACCAATAATACCCTTGGCCTTTAAAACACCGGTTAAATATAAAAAAAAAGTTCCGGTTGCAATATCAAATCGAAGCAATTTTAAAAAATAAAATAATTTCATGAAAAAATTATATCAGAAATCAGTTAAAAAATCTTTTTTGACTAAGTGAAAAAGAATTAAGTATAATAAAACCCGGCATTTTTTATTATCTGAAATATTGGAGTATGAAATGAAAATAAAATTACTGATAATTACATTATTCTTTATATTAAATTCAGGCTGCCAGTCCCCGCAGGAAAAAACCGTAGAGGAATATGAAAAAAATTACGGTGATATATTAATTCAAAGTGTAACTGGTGAACCGCTTACATTAAACCCTTTAATCACTAATGATTCCAACTCACTATATATTCAGTCAGATATATTTTCCTCCCTTGTAAAAAGTTTTAAAGGAGAATACACGTCAGAGCTGGCAGAAGACTGGGAAATAACAGAAAAAACAGACAGAGTTTTTATTCATCTTGATACAGAAGAAAAAGGCTCAGAAATACTAAAAAAATATGAAAAAAACAAAAGTGATTTTAAACCTGTACAGGAAATAAAAATTCATAATCACTGGTTTAATAATAAGGAAATACTTGAGGTAATATATAAAAACAAAGTAGATGAAAGTCAATTAAAGAAATGGGAGAACTTTGATAAAAAAATAAATTCGGCAGAGTATAGATATGAGGTGATTTTAAATCTTAGAAAAAATGTAAACTGGCATGATGATAGAAGATTTACCTCTGGCGATGTAGAGTTTACCTATAATTATCATATGAACCCAGAAAAAGAAAGTCCACTTACAAGGAATTTTTTACCTTTAAAAAAAGTTCAGGCAGAAGACCGGTTCACTATTAAAGCAGTTTTTTACAGACCTGTTTTAGAAGTACTAATTTATTTTACCGAATCAATCCTGCCAAAACATTTGCTTGAAAATGTTGATAATATGACCGAGGCCACCTTTAACAGATCACCAGTTGGAACAGGTCCCTATAAGTTTAAAGAATGGGAAACAGATGAATATATACTGCTTGAAACAAACACAGAATATTATGCAGGACGACCTTATGTAGATAACAAAATGTACAGGTTTTACAGAGATTATTCACAGCAGTTTATTGCCTTAAATAATGGAGATATAGACGCTATGAGCTTTTCCTATGATCAGTATAGAACCTATATTGAAGATGAGCAGTTTCTTGATAGATTTAATATATTTAAAACCCCAAGCTATTATAGCTATAATTTTATAGGATATAATTTTGACAATCCTCATCTTAATAATCTGAACGTCAGAAAAGCACTTTCTCTCAGCATAAATATAGACGAACTTATTGAAAATATTTATCATAATTTAGCAGAAAGGGTAACAGGACCCTATAGAAGAAACTCCTGGTCTTATAATAAAGAAGTAGAATCTGTATCCTTTAATCCCGAAAAAGCAGAAAAACTTTTAAAAGAGGAGGGGTATACAAAAAATAATGAAGGAATTTATGAAAAAGACGGCGAAATTCTATCATTTAAAATAACAACAAACCAGGATAATAATGAAAGAGTTCATATGACGCAGTATTTAAAGGATTACTGGGCAAAAATCGGTGTAAAAGCCGAACCCGAGCTTATTCAATGGGAAGATTATCAGCAGCGTTTATTTAATCGTGATTTTGATATAATACTATTAAAATGGATATTATCAGGCACACCAGATAGAGCAGGTGTATGGCATTCAGATAATATACCAGGAGAATCAAATCCCTATGGTATGAATTTTATAGGATACTCAAATAAAAAAGTAGATAAATTATTAGAAAAAGTGCAGCATACACCAGAAATAGAAAAGGCTAAGCCATTAACCCGTGAAATTCATCGTATAATTGCCTCAGAATATCCATATACATTCCTGTTTTCACCAGATAATATACTTGTGATAGATAAAAGATTTAAAAATGTGGTAGATGAAAACGGAAACTTAACCTCAAAACTAAAGTGGTATGTGCCGGAAGAATTAATTAAATATGATTAAAGTCATAAATAAGCTTTTCTAGACTTTTTAAATTAATACTTCCATTTTTTACCAGAGTACCTTATAATTAACGTAAGAGAATAGAGTAAACAGGAGGCCTATTATGAAAAAATTATTAATTATGTTATTAGTAATAGTTTTTACTTTTACTGTGGTTACAGCTAGAACTAACACCTATACATCAGGGCAGAATCCAGATGATGTTAGCACTGACTCAACCCAGGGGGATAATCCTGACCAGGGGAATCAGATACGTGATTTTCCTTCCAGAGATTTCAATCCTGAAACGCTTGATGAAATAGGCGCCAAGGATGGGGAAGGTGGCGATAATGTTGATATGGGCGATGGGTTTTTAGATACTTTCGGCCGTGATGCTTCAAACGAAGCACAGCCTGAATTAAACAGTTCATCTGATGAAAAATCCGTTACAATAATGGTATATATAGCAGGTGATAATGACCTTGATTCCACAGATAGAAACGAAGTAGGCTCCTATTATTATAGAAATGTTACAGGTCTTGAACAGGCAGTTGACCCTGAAAATGTTAATGTAATTGTACTTTATGATAGATGGAGCGGTGAATTTGAATATTATCATCATGGCGATGACCCAAAATATGCCAGGGATGAAGATAATAGAGGTATGAAAATCTATTATATAGAACCAGATGATGACCCTGATGAGATTAATTCAAAAGAAATCACCTCTGATTTAGGATTTGAAGCTGGTATAATTGATTCAGGTGATGCAAAAAACCTGGAAAAATTCATTAATGCCTCAATCGAAAATTATCCAGCTGACAGGTACTTTCTGGATATAGGTTCACATGGTGCAGGTGTTGACGGGGTGGCAACTGATTATACACATAATTCAAGATTCAGCATGGCAGAAGGAACAACAAACTCATTACCGCAGGTTATAGGAACAGTTTTTGGCAGACTTGTTTCAGAAATACAGGAAGAAAATGGTATTAAACTTGAGATACTTTCCTTTGATGCATGTTTAATGGCTTCTTTAGAGGTTAACTATGATATAATCAACAACGGTAATGTTGATTATATAGTTGCATCACAACAGCCAATTCCCGGAGACGGTTTTGATTATGCCGCAATTTTTTCAGATGCAGCTGATAAAACAAGTAAACAGATAACAGATAATATGGTTGAAAACTATGTTGAAACTTATAATTTCAGACCAAATAAACAGTATCCTGGTGAAAATCTTACCTCAGTTGCAGGTGATTTAGAAAATCACAACAACTATACAAATGCAATGGGTGAAATCTTTAATAAACTTAACCAGGCATATGCTGATATGGAACAGGAAGAACAGGTTGAGTTCATGGAGAACTTCCATGAAATATTAATTAATACAAGAAACTTTGGCGGGATTAAGTTTAATCAGTCCGGCGGAAGAACAGGACAGCCATTCTTTGATGCAGTAGATTTTTTAAATAAACTTGATGATAACAGACAGCTTAGCGGTATAATTAATGAAAACATAGAGGATGACCTTATAAATCAGGCAAAAAATTCATTATTAAGAGTTATCTCAAGTCATAAAACAAATACACTTGCAACAGAAGAGTTTAAAAACGAGGCACATGGTGTATCAATATATCTTGAACCTTATCAGAGAACATTAGGTGTATCAGAAAACACCAATATATACGGTGATAAACTTGCAAATTTCGCTTTTGCAAATACACCAATGTATGAACAGATAAACGAGTTCATGAACGAGTATTATGCAGTAATGAGAACCTTAGAAGATTCAAATTTCTTTGATGGCTCAGATAATCGTATTTAATGATTAATATTTAAAAATAAACAAAAAAAGCGGCCCAGGCGGTCGCTTTTTTTTATCATTTAAATGTGAGAGCAACTCTGTTGCGTATAGAGTGCTTTCAGCACGAGTAGTAATCGCTTCACTCGTGATAGAGCAAGCGTTGCTTGCGAAACAAGTTATTGATTTTTGCTGTCATTCCTGCGAATGCAGGAAACCAGAGCTTTTGTTCTTGATTGTCATGCCGGGCTTGACCCGGTATCCAGCTTTTGTTTTTTAATTTCGCTCCATTTCAATTTCATGTGACCGAAATCTGCGATTTCTAGTGACCAGAGTTCTGCCGAACTCTTAGTGACCGCAAACAAGTTTGCTAGTGACGACAAAAACGTGCCTGAGAGCAGTAAAGCTTGATAAATCCAGCAGTAAACAACCAGAGGTTGAGTAAAGTCGATTATCATCGACAGTGAAGTCAGCTAAAGCTGACAGTTTAGAATAAAAAAACACTGTAAATTTTAATTTACTTTACTGTTATCGATAGATAACTTAACTATCACCGATAGGTGATTTTACTAGACTGAAAGTCTTTTACCTGCGAAGCAGTAGCTCTCACATTTTTTTAAAAAATCTCTTTTAAGCAATCTTTTTTCCAGTACTGTAAATTTTATCAGTGAAACCAGTTCTATCAGATGACTTAATAATAATATGTGGCTCAATTAAAACATTAATTGACTCAGTTAATTCATAAAGTTTGCTTAAGTAATTAAAATACTCTTGAGTTCCTATATCTTCATTCAACACAAAAGCAATATCAATATCGCTCATTTCAGAAAAAGAATCATTTATTCTTGAACCAAATAAATAAGCCTCATTAAAATTAAAGATTTTTTTTGCTTCTTTAATATATTTAGAAGCTATTTCAATAACTGTTTTTTTATCCATAAATGAAACTCCCTGGTTTTATTTAAGATATCAAGACATTTACTATTAGTTAGATAGTTAAGTAATTTTTCTTTTTGCTCCGGATATCTTGTTTCGATATTTAAAGGTTCCAGTTCAAAGACAATACTTTTCATTTTTTCATTTAATATATCTGATAAATCTACTTTTTTTAATAAAAATCTTAAATTATGAGTTTTTGGAGGTGTATTTTGATTAACTTTTACATAATAGGCTTTTAGAATTTTTTCAATAGATAAATGGCAACAGAAACCTACATAAAGAAATCTTTTAGATTTTAACATAGATTCAGCCGTTTCCATATCATATTCAGATAAATCAATCCAATAATTTATATTAGCTGAAATATTTTTCATAAATAAATTATATCAAAATAAAACAAAAAATACTAAAAACGGTGACCGATTAAAAGCAGTGAGAGGACAATAAATTGTCCGTGAGAGTAACTAAAGTTCCGTAAAGAGTTCGCTAAGCTCACGAAAAGAGCTGACAAAGTCAGCGAAAAGAGCAACCTGCGGTTGCGTTTAAAGCATTTGCTCCTGACGCAAGCAAAAGCTTGCTCTATCACGAGTAAAACGAGTACTATTCGTGCTGAAAGCACTCTATACGCTGATGAAATCAGCTCTCACATTATTACTTGGTCGCAGACCATTTACTGTTATCGATAGATAACTTAACTATCACCGATAGGTGATTTTACTAGACTGAAAGTCTTTCACCTGCGAAGCAGCAGCTCCTGTTTGTCATGCCGGGCTTGACCCGGTATCCAGCTCTTGCTTATTATTGTTTACAAAGCAAAAAAGAAAAGC
>JBNJGP010000112.1:0-280 GCA_051747805.1 Candidatus Muiribacteriota bacterium | reverse complement strand
ATAAAAACATGCCAGTAAAAAAAAACAGAGCTTTTGCTCCTGTTTGTCATACCGGGCTTGACCCGGTATCTCGGTTTTGATTATTCTTGTTTGCGAAGCAAAAAAGAAAAGCAGCTAGAAATAGAATGGGGTCTGCGCCGCTCCTTAATAAATATAGCTTTTCTTCCATCATTTTTCATTATTCATTTTTAATTTTTCATTGCCTTTATAATGTCGGCCTGACCACTCGCTTTACATGTTCATCCCAGATGAAAAATAACTTATTTTAAAAAAATCTATA
>JBNJGP010000111.1:0-6770 GCA_051747805.1 Candidatus Muiribacteriota bacterium | reverse complement strand
GGTGAAATCAGTTCAGACCCTTTAGTGAAAAAAAATCCCTTGCTTTCAGATATCAAAGACTGGAAAGACTTTTTATCTTCAACAGATCCAAATCAACCTAAACTTGAAGAGAAGATTAGAACCGGAAGACCGTTTGGTCCGGATAGGTTCTATTCGATTATTGAAGATTTTACAGGATGGAATATTCGGCCGGGATTACCTGGCAGACCTAAGAAAAAATAGTATTGTGTCCCCGGAATTCCTGATATTATCTCCTGTATTGTTACAAACATTATTAATAGCTACTCTTGATTCTTTATAAATTGAAATTTGATTTCCTGACTCTGTTTATTAATTTTTTCTAATTTTATTCAATTATTACAGCGGTTTGTTTTGGTCAGACCCCGTTGTTGAATTAAGGTTTGGTCTAATTCTTTCAGACACATTCAGATTCAGGCTAAATGAAAATTAATCTGCGTGAAGTATTTTTTTTAATTGACAAGTTCTTTAATGGGTGCCCCTTTACTCATTGTTATGAACTACTTGAAAGCCTTCTCCACTTCAGCAATAGCCTTTTCCGCGATTTTAGGCAAATCATCAAACTTGATTTCGCGGGACTCATGATAAGGCCTTCGTCTGATACTTCTTAGTTCAAATTCCGAGGCAGCTTGAGACCAATATGAGTCTTCTGAATGTTCTGGATGTATTTTACTGGCAGCGTATTCCCCTACCTCACCACCCAAGCTCACGTGGTGGAAAATTGAGCAAAAATCAAATAACTTTTTATCTTTTGTCGCAATCCAGCAGTCTTGCCCTACGCCATCGAGTCCGTTTTGATCCATTGTGTTTGCAGACTGTAGCAAGTGAATATCACAAGCCCCATTGAATGCGATACTCATGACATCTGAAAAATCTTTAGGTAGTTTTCCTTGACCAGTTTATAAAAAGTTATTTCTTATCTTTTTTCGTAATTCTATGGTTTCCCTGCAATGCGCCGGCGGGTTAGCAAAGCAGTATTTCGCTATTTCGATTTCTGTAACACTGAGCACATCAACTTTCTTCTCAAGACAGTCTAGATATGCAGTGAATTTTTCTATGGGCATTCCAGAGTGGCAATTTTCAATCAAATTTAGATACAAAATACAAGAAAATGGAATGGCTAAAGCTGCCTGTGATTCCTTTGCAAGGTCCTTAAAGCCATAGTCATATTTTTTGCCTTTGTACTCTGAGCTCGTACTGTTGGGCGTATCAACGAAGCCAGGAAGATGCTTTGCACAAAATAAATCATATTTTACTTTTGCTTGCTTAGCCAACTCTGGAGGCATCTCCTTTAGTGCCATACCCGGGGATAGACATGCACTCTGAGGAAGGCAATTTTGCAGCAACTTGACTAGGTTATGAAGCCCTTGTTTTCTGACGGAAGCCCACTTATTTCCATTGTTCACTACTTTTTCCATACCAATTAGGATATTGGTATCCAGGACAATCGTAGTCTCAACACCTTTATCTTTGTTCGTTGCCACTAGAATGGTGTCAAGCTTTACAGCGCCGTTTATAGGCCTTCCCGACTTAATGAAGTATGTACGCATAATCACTTACGACTAGTTCCTTAATTTATCTACTCTCATGATGCCGCCAGTCAGCGGGGGCTTTTTGCGTCCGGTGCACTGGCATGTGCGGATTCACCCAATACATCAATAGTTACATTGAATTTAGTAAGCTGTTTTTCCGAATTTGCAGACAATTGGGGAATATTGATGAATAATCCTTTTTTTGCCCTACTACACGCAACATATAATAATCGTGTTTCTTCTCCAATTGTCGAATCTTTGTTTATATTAACTTTTGATTCAAACAAATAATCATTTAATAAACTATCTATACCCTTTGTGATTTTTCCATTTTTATCTTTTTTATCAAAAAGACATACTAAAACATTCTCGAATTCGTCACCTTTAGATTGATGAATGGTTCTTATTTTACTGTGTATTTTAGTTCTCTTCGAAAGAAAAGGAATAAATTTTTCAAAGGCATTTTTATGTACATCTTTAGCACTCCGAAGTCCGGTAAGTGAGAAAGAATATTTTCCCTTTAAAATTTTTTGCCAAAAATTGTAAATTTCAGCTACTGTAGTTGTTTGATTATTATCGAGATATTCTATT
This sequence comes from Candidatus Muiribacteriota bacterium, assembly GCA_051747805.1. Taxonomy (GTDB): domain Bacteria; phylum Muiribacteriota; class Muiribacteriia; order Muiribacteriales; family Muiribacteriaceae; genus JBNJGP01. The sequence continues at coordinate 4,629 of JBNJGP010000111.1, read as the reverse complement.
ATCTCAATAATAAGTTTTTTTCTCGCAAGGCCTTCAGTATCGATGCCTTTTAATTGTTTTTTTATTTCATTTATTGCTTCTCTAAATTCACCATTGCACTTATAATCATAAGCTTTGATGAGTGAATGAATAAAAGCAGGTCGCTTATAGTTACTATCTTGTGAATATAGAAGATCTATCAAATTATCGCCTTTGACCTCTTTAAGATTGAGCCTAAGACAATTTACATCTTTGTTGTATCTGCATAAAACTGCAAAATTATCAGAATCTAATTGTTTTATATAATCTACTGCTTCGGTAGCATCACCAACTATAATTTTAACAGGCTCACCTGTGGTTGCATCTTTTTTGGGTGTTTGTTCGATATCGTCACGTAGGTGCTTCAAAAAATTAATTATAGTCGTTGTGCTCCTATAATTAATTGATTTTCTATAATTAATTATTCCATGCAAAGAAAAATCTTTAAAATCTTTTCTTTTTGCACCAGCAAATTCGAAAATTGATTGAGCTGGATCTCCTATTACACCAATAACAGATCCCTGCTTTGCTATTTTTTTTATAATCCACGTTTGTAGAGGTGTTGTATCCTGAAATTCATCTAAGAATATATAAGGAAATTTATTACTTACATATTCAATAATTCTTGATTCTTTATTGAAAATATAATGCGTAAAATAAAGAACATCTTCATGATGCATGATACTTTTCCGCCAATTGGCTAGCTTGTATTCATAAAGTTTTGAAGACGGAAATTTTAAATCACGATGATAGTTCTTTTTTAATTTACAATTTAAATGGCCGTTGGCCCCTAATTGCCACTCACATTCTTTAAGTAATTCAAATGTTTTAAGTCGGCTTTCATTGTCCTTTATTAAGTAACGATATCTATTGCCAATATCATTTATCCAGCTACTTACTCTATCATGACTTGGCCTATTTTCAATATGACCAATTAGATCACGAATATTAAATAAGTCATCACCGTTATCATCTTTTTCTATTAAAAAAGAAAAAGGCTTAATGACATTGCGATATAAAAAACTATGTATTGTTCCTGAATCTATACGATTTGTTCCTGTAACCTCTTTTACTTTTTTATTAACAGTTTCAGACCCAACTCTTGTATATGTAACACATGCTATTTTTTGCATTATATTTATTTGGTCTGACGTTTTTAAAACATTTTGCAGATGCCCTACAAGCCACGTAGTTTTACCTGCACCGGGGCCTGCTGTAATTTTAAAATGCGTATTAATATCGTTTAATTTATGAGGTAATTCTTCCATATCTATTCCAAAACTTTCTTAATAGCATCTTTGATATAATCTGGCACAATAAATTGTGGAGTTTCTTTTTCTAAATCTTTTCTTAGATTCTCTGCTAAAAAGAGAGCATGTTCTCCTTTTAGCGATTTTACTATATTATAATAAATAGCTGAAATAATGGCCTGTGATTTCTCTTCTTGTTTGCACCTTTTTTTATTTATTACAGTTTCAAGTACTTGGAACTTATTTTTTTGTTTTTCAGAAGTTAGTAACTCTTTATATTTTTTTATTATCTCCGCTGGATTGTTTTGATCTATTTTTTGTAGCGTTTTAAAATTATCCCGTGTATGAGGGCTATTTTGCATAGGAAAAGAATTTGTTATAATCAATTCATTTTGAGGGTTAAAGCGAGCTAATTCATATTCTAATGTTTTGCCTTTTCTTTTTTCAGGGTGAAATATTGAAATATTACTATGTTCAGTTTCGAAGTCCTTCTTTAAATCAATAACATGGGAAGCTAATGGTTTAGAATTTTCATCATTATTTAATTGGAAAGGAAAACATCCTCTCCATTTATTATCACTTCCCTTTATTTCTGGATCTGCATCAGTAATACATACGATTTTTTTCTGAATTGCATATGGATTATCTGTAGAATATGAATACAGTTTTAAAAAATGCTTAAATGTCCGGCTATCTACAGATACAGTACAAACATGTTGATTGATTAATTCGTCCTCACATGTAATTTTATTTTTTTCATCATAAAAGTTATAAGCTGCAAAGCATGGTAACAAAAGTTGTTCAGCTAATCCTTCTATAAAAATCACCTTATCAGCAAATAACATATTAGATTTTGTTGCATCCAAAAATCGTTTAACATAATTTTTTGATTCAATGTTATTTCCAAAGGTCTTGCCTGGGTAACCAACACTATTTTTACCATCAAGGGCCTTATACAAGCATATGATATTATCTAAATCTACAGCAGATGTTACATGTGTAGAATGAGTAGTAACAAAAAGTTGGCGAACTTTACCTTCTTTATTAATGTTATTGTTGAGAAATTTTAGAAACTTATACTGCATTGATGGGTGTAAATGAGCTTCCGGTTCTTCGATAGCCAATATCGGAAATACTTTGGCATTTTCACCATAATAACTGCTTTGGCATTCTATCTGCATTTTTGCCAAAATTAATGCTGCATAAAGTAAATTGTTATACCCTAGCCCATTGTTACTAATCGGAATTACCATTCCATCTATCTCAATAATCAATTTTAATGCAAAAAGTAAATCTTCTTCAGTTAAATAAGCATTAAGATCAGGTTTACCTCCTTTGCTGGCACCTGTCTCTTTGGAATATTTTAAAATTTCATCTTTTGAAATTCTCTTTATAAGATCTTCAAATAATAAATTAGAATTTTTGTTAAAAGCATCGTCGCGTTTTATTAACTCAGTTTTTTTCTTTATTTTTAAATTCTTAATCTTTTCACCTTTAGTGATGTCAAAATCAAGAAAATAGTTAAGTACTTCTTTAAGAATAGTATTATTTCCAAAAAACATTTGTCTTTCTGCATCTCTTATTGCATCAAGAAATTGGAAATCGAATTTTTCAAGCATTTCAGTATCGGCTTTTTCTTTATTTTCTGGGTCCCCCCCATATATCCGTATTACATATTTTTTGAAAAAATTCTTTTTTATAAAATTCCATACTTTTTCTGAGTCAAATCCATCATCATTTTTATACTTTGCTACTTCATCACAATATTCTTTATAATCATCACCTTGTGGTAAAAAGAATGAAAATGTTAATTGTGCCTCATAGGCAGCATCTGGTTTAGTGAGCCAATCATAAACAACAACCTTATCGTCTTCGGGTTCATCGGGCTGTTCTTTAATTGTTACCGTAATATTTATTTCAGGAGGTTTTGAAAAATCAGTATATTTTTTGTTAAAATCATCAACCGATAATCTGTTTTTTGCTTTACGATGTTCAAAAACTAGCTGGAGAGCCTTGATTAAATTAGTTTTACCGGCGTTATTATGGCCTGTAATGACATTAACACCCTCAGAAAATTCAAATTCTGAATCATCAAAGTTTTTATAATTTTTTATAGCTACTTTAGAAATATACACAATTTACCCTTCTATAGAGATGTCAATAAAGCATGGGGTCTGGTCTACTCTTGACTCACCTTGCTCTGGAAAAACAAAAGTAGCACTCTTGCTTTAATTTATATGTTTGTTCACATGAGTCAAGCTGAGACCTAACCCATTTGCATAATTATTTAACTCAATATATTTATATCTATTTTTAAATTTAAAAAAGCATATCACCGAAGTACAATTTATCAATAAAAAATTACTTAATTAAAAATAAATTAATAAAATATTTTGAATTTTAGTATTATAAAAGTGTGTGATGTTTAGTTATTAGGGGATTTTTAAGCGATTAAAGATGTTTGTTATTTTTAATATAAGAGTTAAAAAAATTTAAAATCAATTCTTGTATTTGATTTTATAAGAAATTTATTGTTATTTTTGAACAAAATCAATTTTGTATTTTTTAACTCATGCAAAAAAACACAAAATTGATTACAATAAACCATTATTACTTATTTTCATACATCTCCCCGGCCTTGTAAGAACTTCTGACAAAAGGTCCGCATGCAGCATCTTTAAATCCTGTTTCTAAAGCAAATCTTTTTAACTCTTCAAATTCTTCGGGTGTAACAAAGTTTTTAACACTTAAATGATCTTTTGTGGGTTGAAGATACTGGCCTATTGTTAAAAAATCTGCTCCTGCATCTTTAATATCTTTAATTGTGGTTTTCAGTTCATCCAGGGTTTCGCCAAGTCCTGCCATCAGACCAGATTTAACAAGTATTTCAGGATTTCTTTTTTTACAGTAGGTTAAAACATCAAGTGATCTTTGATAATCTGCCTGTGGTCTTACTTCAGAATAAAGGCTTTTTACAGTTTCAACATTATGATTTAAAACTTCCGGTTTTGCATCAAGAACCTTATTAAGAGCTTTTTCATCACACTTAAAATCTGGTATAAGAACTTCTGTTTTTACATCAGATATTTTTTCTCTTAGTTTAACTATAACATCAGCAAAAAGTGATGCTCCTCCGTCATCAAGATCATCCCTTGTTACAGATGTAACTACAACATAATTAAGACCCATTTTTTTTGCTGCTTCAGCAACTTTGGCAGGTTCATCGTAATCAGGCGGCTCATCTGGATAATCTCCAATAGAACAGAATCTGCAGTTTCTTGTGCATTTATCACCCATGATCAAAAATGTTGCAGTTCCTTTTGAGTAGCATTCAAACTGATTAGGGCATTGTGCTTCAGAG
>JBNJGP010000110.1:0-6872 GCA_051747805.1 Candidatus Muiribacteriota bacterium | reverse complement strand
TGCTCCGCCAATTAAAACAAATCTTATCGAACAAATATTGACACAGGCTAATGGAAGAAAAATTATTGGACTTATTGGAGGCCAAGACAAAAGAAAAGGTTCTTTTACACTTTTTAAAATTGCCAAAGAGTGCAAACACAAAAACTGGTTTTTTTTGTTTGTTGGAAGATTCAATTCCGATAAATCAGATAAAGAGCTAAAAAAATTAAAAAATTTAATTTCAAAGGAAAAAAACTTATCAAATTGTTTCTTCCATTTTCACAGAATTCCAAATGAAAATGAATTTAATTCATTAATAAGCATATGCAATGTAATTTTTGCTGTTTATCATAACTTTTATTGTAGTAGCAATATTATGACAAAGGCTGCAATATTTAAAAAGCCAATAATAGTAAACAAGTATGGTTTAATGGCAAAGAGAGTTAAGAAGTACAACACTGGAATAGTTTGTAACGAAAAAAACATAAGCGACTGCATAAAAGCAATTTCAGAAGTTTTAAATGATAAACAAACAATTCGTAACTACAGTTTATATTCAAATGACCACTCACAAGTCAAATTTATAAGTCAAATAGAATATTTAATAAATTCTAATCATTAAAAAAATAACTTTCAAGGTACTTAAAATTTTTCTAAAAACAGACATTTTACTATTAGTATTTCACAATAGAACTATAAATCCCAGAATACCAAGTCATCCCCTTAAAAAGCCCTTTAACACCGATTGATGTCTTTTTCCCATCAGCACTACCTTCATCAAAATCCAGATCAATAATTTTTCGAGCAAAATTCCTATCAGGGAAGATTGTTATTTTTTTTGAAAAAAAACATGCGGCCTTTTCAAAATCTGATTGGGAAAAACAATTCATAAAGTCTTTTATTATCTTAATTTCAGTTTTTGAATCTTCAATTTTTTTTAATACTTGTACGGATATCAAATCAAAGAGTTCCCGGTCTTTCATTGAAATGGTCATTTTACTATCTAAAACTGGCTCAACAATATTGTTATTATTGCGTTTATACCCTTTGACAGATTCTTCCGGCTCTCTTAATATGATTTCCCAAACTCTAATAGCTCCTGCAGTAGAATCCAAAATATTATGGTATTTGCAATTTCTGTAATCGTCTCTTAATATGCCGATTTTTATAGCTTTTTCGGAAGGTGCTTGTCCCTGAGCACTTACGCCCAAATAAAGACCCACATTTTTTTCATCATTACCAAGTACTTGATCAATGCAATCCTGAATTGTGCCCGCCCATCCAGAATCGACAAGAGCTATGTTGCCTAGTTTTTCTTTACCATTTACATGTTGAGTTAAATAGTCCTTAATATTTGTTTTCAATATATTGATTTCTGCTTCTATTTCTTTCTTAAAAAATTTTAGTTCATTCTTTAATCTCTTTCTAACATCAGAAGTAAACTTATCATTTTCTTTTAAATCTGCTTTTTTTAAAATTTGATTTTTCAGTTCCTTACTAATTGCAAAATTGCTCAGCCATTCTCCAAGATACTCTCTTCCAGTCTTTCCAGGTAAAAACTCTACGTTCATAAACAGGTTATCGGGATATAATAATGCAATCGATTTTCTTGAAACTCTTATATAATGACCATCAGCACTGTCAGGGAAAAAAACTCCCATTTTTTTATACACAAGATATGGAAGCATTCCATCTCTTGCCAAAAAAAACGCTGTCTTTACATTATATTGTTTTATATGAAAATGCTGAATAAAACAAAATAGAGTTAGCATTGGACCAAGATTTTTATATGCGGTTGATGCAACAGGTTTATCAACTGAATTTTTTTTGTTACTTTTTAATAAACTAATCAAAACTTTATCTGAACTGTATTTTAAACCCCACTTCCAAAAAACTTTTGGTATCCAAAAGTTTAAAAAAGGATGTTTTTTAGGAAGCCAAATTGAATTGTACCCATAAAATTTAGGATTTATAAAATCTGAAATTAAATTATCACCAATATGTAAAAAGTTACCTTTTATATTGATTTTATTTTTTATTCTTTTATAAAGCTTTCCCTCTGCTTTAGATACTTTTTCCTCGCCAGAAGTAAATACATAATCAAAATTAATGCCAAAATGGTTTAAAATAATTTTTATCTGATTTGAATCAAGCCACATGTCACTTGTTGCAATGAGTATAAAACCTTTGCTTTTTAATAATTCAATTACTGATATTAAATATTTGGCAGATTTTAGGCCTGATAATTCAGCTTCTATTTCAGATTTGACACCAAACTCCTTAATAATATCAGGTTCAAGACCATATTCATTTGAAAAAAAATCTAGCCATTCTGAAAGCATCCATTCTGATAGTTCTACTTCTTTGATTTCCTCAACAAATTTAGCTCTGGAGTTTAATATATGTTCTTTAGCAATTTCATTTCCCAAAAAATCAGATAAATATAAAGAAAGCTTCTCAGCAGCAAGAGAGACTACTAAGTCCGATGGTACAACTCTCGTAAGAATAGTATCAAAAACATCAAAAGAAATAACTTTTACATTTTTTTCTGATAATATTTTTTTTAACTTCTGTTCAAATTTTTCTTTTTTCATTTCTCGGCAATCACATAAAAAAGATGACTCAAAGGAAGCTTAAAAACACCTTTACGAAAAAGCATATCCCATTTACCTAGCTTTTTCATCCAGCCCGGATAAGAATCATTTTTTAAATACTCTACAATAGGTACTTCCCAGTCGGGTTTTTTCTTATTATCAATTTTTTCAAGCTCTGTGTTATTTGAATATCTTCGGTGGAGCCTTACATCCCTTGGGCCGCTTGGATCAGGCCAGCCAGGGGTATCAATTGCACCGTATTCTTTTATTTTGAGATCAGATTCTTTTAAAAGTTTTTTTACCCTGGTTATATGATTATATTCAACATCACCATGAGTCCATGGGAATCCATACCAATTATGTAAAAACCGATGCCAGGGGTAACCAGGCTGAAAATTATTGCATGTTACAAGCAAAATATATTTGTTTGAAATCCTTTTCATTTCTTCAATATATTTTTTTTTATCTTCAAGTTCTGTCCACGTAACAAAATTCCAGGCTAGATCAAAAGAATTATCTTCAAAACAAGTATGGTAAATATCTTTTTCTATAACATAATCTACTTTATCTGAAAGACCTGTTTCATCCCATCCTTTAAGCATTTCAATTTCAGGGTTTACAAGAGTTACATTGCACCCTGCCTTCCCAAAACCCAAAGAATAAAGAGATCCTGCAGCCTTGGCACCATGACTGGGCATTTCAACAACTTTTTTCAGATTAAGAGAATCTGCCAGAATAGGATGCAAATTAAGTAATACATATCTGTCATATGTGACTCCGAATACTTCCCTTTCTTTTTTATTCATTATACCCAGCCCTTTTTTTTATACCATTTGACTGTTTCAACTATACCCTCTTCTGCAGGGATATCTGTTTTAAATCCAAAATCATTTACAGCTTTTTCCACTGAAAAAACTCTGTCTGCTATTGTTGATTCTATATTTTTTTTATTAACAGGTGGTACTTTTCCTGCAAATGTAAAAGTTTTATCTATTATATCTGCAGCTAAAAGAGCCATCCATTCTGGAATATAAAATCCAGGCCTTTTTATATTAAGTCCTTTTAGGATGTAGTTTCTAATGTCATCAAAATTTTCTGGTTTTTCATTGGTTATAAGATAAATTTCTTTATTTATTCCTTTATCTGCAACATTTAAAAGAGCAGTTACAGCATCCTGAACATGAATCAAAGGAGTTAATTTTGGGCGATTGCCTATTTTAGGGAAAATTCCCTTTTTAATTAATTTTACAAGTTTTAGCATATCTCTCCAGTCACCAGGGCCATAAACCATGGAAAACCTAACTATTGAAGCAGGTAAATCGTATTGATCTGTTAATTTTAACACTGTTTCTTCTGCCTGGAGTTTACTTATGCCATAAGGATGATGAGGATTGCATATAGATTTTTCAGTAGCCGGAACTTCATCACATATACCCATTGCTGCAACTGAACTGCAATGAACAAACTTTTTTACTTTAGATTTCAATGCTTCATTTGCTATATTTTCAGTACCTTTTACATTTATTTCATGAAACATTTCTTCAGGAACTTCTGCATTATAAAGATGACCCAAAGTTGCAAGATGGAATACTACATCTATATCATCTGCTATGCCTTCAATACTTTTTTTATCTTTAACATCGCCTTGTACAATATCAACCGAACTGTAAGGTATCAATGTTTTTGCTTTTGAAACATCCCTTGCCAAACATCTGCAAAAATCTCCGTTTTCTGCTATATGTTTTGCAAGATAAGGGCCTATAAATCCAGTTGATCCTGTTATTAAATATTTCAAGAGACTCCTTTGCTTATTTAAGTTGCTGAACAAAAAATCAAATTTTCTGACAATAACTATTTTAAAAATTATTCATTTATAATTTTTTATTTCTCAGGATAATCATTACAACTTTTAAAGAACTTTTAAAATCCATTAAAATACTTGAATACATCTGATTTGCAAGAGGACACACACATTCTTTATTGTAAATTTTTTTCCTAACTTCAAAAGCTTGATTGCTGTTCCAGAGCTTTTTAAAATTATAATTAAAATCTCTTAAATTACCCATAGAGTCATCATATCCAAGAGTACAGCAGGCCCAGACATCTCCATAAGCAGTCATATGAGCATTAGTAATACCTGCATAACATGGAATTGGCTGATTATTTTTTTGTAAGATTTTTAAAACCAGATCATAATAAACCAACCTGAAAGCGTTTGTAGTTTTTTGAAAAAAAGATCTGTTTTTCATCTCTTTTTTCTGATGTTCTGCGAAAATATCAATTGCTTTTCTATATTCGTAATAATCCGGAGTTATATCATTATTCAGATTAAACATTTCCGAGCGTATTTCAGCAATTTCATTTCTATAGCTGTCGGGTTTAAGTGTTCTTACAAAGTCAGAAATATATTCAATATCTGAAAAATTCATTTTGGAAATAACAGTACCAAGTTCTGCATAGAGATTATTATACTCTTTTTTTAATTTTTTCAGTTCTGTAAAAACATTCATTACTTTGTTAAAATTACCCTTAACACCACGAATATCATCATGTTTTTCATATATATGATCAAGGCTTGGCTTAATTGTCAATTTGGTATCAGGAGCATATTGTTTGAGATGCTCTATTATTTCTTTTACTGTTTTAATTACTTTTTTTTCAGCTATGGCATTTGTTGGAATATGTATTATTTTAGGTTTAAGGTATTTTACAGCAAGCTTTACAATTTCCAAAAAATCTTTTCTGATAAAAGGCTCTCCTCCACTGACATTAAAAATATAAATATTTCCAAGTGAGGAAAAAATCTTTTCTATTTCATTTATATTAAGTTCTTTTTTGTAAAGTTTTGGATCTTCCCTGTAAATCTTCCATATATTGCATGTTTTACATTTTGACTGACATAAATTAGTTACTGAAAAAGTAAAATTTAAGGGCATTGGGGATTTAATTATATTTTCATGTGCAAGTTTGTAAAAGGGAAGTTTCCAGATAAAATGATTAAATATCTTCATTTGAATGCCTGCTTTTTAATAATTTTGCATATAAACCAAAAGTTTTTTCCGAAATTTTTGCCCAGGAAAAAGCATCATTTATATTTTTTGAATCAGTCTTAAGTTTTTTATAAAACAAATCATCTGATAAAATTTTTACAATTTTTTCTGCCAGTACTTGATCTGAATTATCTTTTAATATGCAGAACTCATCTTTTACAAGATCGCCAAGCCCGCCTTTATCTGAAACAATAACCGGCTTTTCAAATGAAAGTGCTGCTGCACCCACACCGCTTTGACTGCTGAAATTTTTATAGGGAATAAGTACAAGGTCTGATGCTGCAAAAAATTTTGAGACCTCGTTTGTTGGAATATATTCCAATACTTTAACTACATTATCAGTCAAATTAAATTTTTTTATTATTTCTTCATATTTATCAAAACTTTCCCATAAACTGCCAGCTATTACAAGTTTTACATTTAATTTTTCCAAAACATAAGAAAGAGAATTTAATATAAGTTCAAGGTTTTTATAATCTCTTATTGCTCCAAAAAACAAAATTACTTTTTCTGTTTCAGAGATATTATATTTTTGCTTAAAATATTTTTTTTCTTTTTGCTCATTGTAATCCCTGCCTTTAAAAACATCCAAAGGCCCATGTGGAATAACATTTATATTCTTTGTTTTTATATTATAAATTTTTGATAAAGTTTTTTTATTATTTTCAGAATGGACAATAAAGCTATCACAAAAATAAAAAATTATTTTACCTGCCAAAATAAACAAATTTGATTTTTCGTGAGGTGAAACATTATGAACAGTTATAACAACAGGGATTTTTTTTAATTTTGCTAAAAATACCATAACAAAAACTATTGGAAAAATGGGAAGACTCCACCACTGTACATGAAAAATATCTGATTTATTTGTTAAACCAGCTCTTAACCATGACAATGGATTATACCAGGTAATATATCTTTTAATTTTTGTATTCTTAAAATTCATATAAGGAAATGAACCATCATCATTGCTGTCTTTGGACGGATGTAAAAATGATGGATAAATTGAAGAAAATGAGTAAAACGTTATTAAGGCTTTTTTGTCTAGCTCTGAAACCAGTTCAGCGCAATAGCTGCTTATTGCTTTTAGAGGCGGTAGTGTTCCAAGTATTGATACAGATATTTTTTTCATTATTTAATCTTATTACTTTTAAATATTTTTCTTTTTTCAATATACAATAGCTTTTCCTGGTTATTACGAATTCTAACAAGCATATCCCCGAGCAAACCGGTAAGAAAAAACAAAAAA
>JBNJGP010000109.1:2109-6968 GCA_051747805.1 Candidatus Muiribacteriota bacterium | reverse complement strand
CCCCACACTTACTTTAAAGAATTATTAAAATATTAATAATAGAATAAAGTATATAATTGCAAAAAGGTTAAATTTATTCAAAATTTTTATACCAGGTTTTATCTGGTATTAACTTTAAAGTAAGGGTGGGGTGACAATCAAGAGCGAAAATAAAATCAAAAGATAAAGCTGTGGTTTCCTGCATTCGCAGGAATGACAGCAAAAATCAATAACTTGTTGCGTTAACAACATTTACTGCTCTCAGGCTATTTTTTTCCCGTGTTCTAAGATATTAAATATCAGAGGATGATTTTTGTTGAATTCTTTCTTTTTGAAAACATGTGGTTCAATATCAACATCTACATTTCTGGCCAATTTCATTATTTTAAGTTGTAAATCAAATAAATCATGTTTTCCACTTACTGAAATAGCAACGTCTATATCACTCCATTCATCTGGATTACCATTTAAATATGATCCAAAAAGGTAAATATCATTATATTCTATATTAGCTGTTTTCAATTCCATAATAAATAATTTTAAAGTTTCATTTACTTGTTTATCAGACTTAATAGCCATTTTCTAATCCCCTCAATTTCTTTTATCATTTTTTTACAATACGATTTATTACATTTTTTATACAATCTTTCTTTTTGAAAATCATATCTTGCTTCTATATTAAAAGTTGTAATTAATTGCAAAATATCTTTTGTGTTTTCAGTCATTTCCAATTCCATTTTGTTGGCTAATTTATATAAATCATGTATCCTGGGAACTTCAACACCTGCTTTTTTAACATATAAAGCTTTTAACAATTTTTCAATAGATAAATGTCCTATAAAAATACTCCACATATATTCACCAGATTCAAATATTTTCAGCATAGATTCAAAATTTTTATCTGATGAATTTATCCAATATTTAATATGTTTTTGTTTATCTACCATAATAAAATTATACCATGATTTTATTTATGCTTCAATCGAAGGATGTTATAGAAGCATATATTTTTAAACTTATAATCCCATTTAAAACATCACCGAGCAAGCTATTATCACCTTTTGCAAATCACCAAAATCAGCGACAGAAATAATGGAAGCAGGGGACCAAATTTTTTTCAAAATTTCTAGTGACCGCCCCACACTTACTTTAAAGAATTATTAAAATATTAATAATAGAATAAAGTATATAATTGTAAATAGGTTAAATTTATTCAAAATTTTTATACCAGGTTTTATCTGGTATTAACTTTAAAGTAAGGGTGGGGTGACAATCAAGGGCGAAAATTAAAGAGCAATGAAAAATGAAGAATGAAGAATGAAAAATGGTGGAAGAGAAGCGAGATTAAAAAAAAGCAAAAGCTGGATACCGGGTCGAGTTCGGTATGATAATCTAATATAAATATCAAAGGCAGAGTCACTGGATACTGGAGCGGAGTCCAGTATGACATTCAAAAGCAAAGGCTAAGCTTTAGCTAAAGCTAAAGCAAAAGTTGGATTCCGGCACAAAACAAACCGGGAATGACAACATATGACAAACTAAACAAAATCAAAAATGACGGAAAAAGCAATTGCTAAAAACAGAATACAGATAAGAGATTAAAAATTCTTTAAATTTCACTTCAAAAACTTTACAAATAAAGAAAAAAACGATAAAATTAAAGTAAATGAAAAAGGAAGGGGCTATATGATAGGATATACAGAGCTTGCTAAATTAAATACATTTAATATGAGTCATGTATTTAAATTGACTGGTAATAAAAAAACAGCTTCTTCTTTAGTTTTACGTTTGAGTAAAAAGGGGATGGTAAAAAAAATTAAAAATAATTTATATACTTGTGTAAATTTATCAAATGGTCAAGTGATTGCCTCTAAATATCATATAGCATGTTCTGTTAATGATACTTCTTATATTTCTCATCATACTGCTTTTGAATATATGGGATTATCAAATCAAATTTTTTATGAGATTTATGTTTCGAGTGTTAAAAAATTTTCAGATTTTGTTTTTGAGGGTATAACTTATAAATATGTTCCATCTAAATTACAAATTGGCATAATAAGTCCAAAAAATTCTGAAGGAATAAAAATCACTTCATTAGAGAGAACTTTAATTGATAGTATAAAAGATTTTGAAAAAATTGGGGGGTTAGATGAACTTTTAAATTGCCTTAGTGCTATTTCTTATTTAAATGAAAATCAAATACTTGAAATTTTAAATGCTTATGATTTGAAATATTTGTATCAAAAAACAGGGTATATCTTATATTTTTTTAAAAATCAATTTGATTTATCAACTGATTTTTTTGATTTTTGTAAAAGTAAAATCGGGAAAAGTACTCGTTATCTTACAAAAGATAGTAAAAAATATATAAAAGATTGGCAGTTGATTGTTCCAGAGTATATTTCTGAAACAATAAATCAGGGAGAACAACCACTTGTATAAACTTGATAAGAATTATATTTCTAAAAAAGCTTCAGAATTAGGATTTATTAGAGATACATTGGAAAAAGTTTATCGATTGATAGATATTCTTGAATACATAAATAATGAGCCATTTTTAAAAATGAAATTAGCATTAAAGGGCGGAACAGCTATTAATTTATCGATATTTAATCTTCCAAGATTATCTGTGGATATTGATTTGGATTATGTAGAAAATGTTAGTAGAGAAGAAATGTTAAAAAATAGAGAGAATATTAATAATTCTTTGTGTAAATTTATTGAAATTAGTGGATATAAACTTAGCCCTAAATCAAAAAGACCATTCAGTCTGGATTCGTGGGTAATTGAATATGAAAATTTAGGCGGAAATAGGGATAATATTAAAATTGAAATTAATTATTCTTTAAGAACACATATTTTTCCGGCGAAAAAAATAGAAATACTTAATAAGCCTTTTTCAGATAATTTTAAATTGAATTGTCTTAATGTAATTGAAATATTTGCAAGTAAAATTAATGCCCTTTTAAATAGGGGGGCGGCAAGAGATTTATATGATATTTATAATATGATAAAATTTAAAATATTTGATGAAATAGAGAGGGAATATTTACGCAAATGTATTATTTTTTATCATGTAATATCAACAAAAGGAAACCTTGGTTTTTTTGATATTGACTCTGTCGATAAAATTTTACAACAAAAAATTCGAACTGATTTATTACCAGTTTTAACTAATAGAGATTTATTTGATTTAAATAACGGAAAAAGAATAGTTAAAGATTATTTGATAGATTTACTTGTTTTGACGCCTTCTGAAATAGAATTTATTAATAGATTTAAGGTCAGAGAATATAATCCGGAATTATTATTTGATGATTCTAAAATACTTAATAGAATTAGTAAACATCCTATGGCATTATGGAAAACAAAAAACAAAGTGGATGGATTTAAAGGATAAGTAAAATCAATTATGAGAAATTTATCCAGAGTTTGAGTTAAGCTGGTCACAAATTGCGACCGGTTTAATAATTTTAATGTAAATGGCAAGTGAAAATCCCAATGGTTCGGAAAATAATTTACCCAATATCAGAATAAAAAAAATGAATTGCCAAAAACAAATTAACTATTTCATGTATTAATTCGGATTTACAATATTAAAATTAATATGCTATAATAATATTATGAAAAATTTTAATTCAATTCAAAAAATTTTAAAAAAGCATAAAAATGAACTTGAATAAAATTTTTTTGTATCAAAAATTGGAATATTTGGCTCTTATATTTATAATAAGCAAAATATAGATAGCGATATAGATATTTTAATTGAATTTAAAAAGACTCCCGGAATGTTTTCTTTTATCAGGTTAGAAAATTATTTATCAGGCTTATTAAAAGCCAAAGTTGATTTAACAACTAAACAGGCTTTAAAAAAACATATTGGAAAAAAGATTTTATCTGAAGTAATTTATGTCTGAACGTATTTTTATTGATTATTTAGAAGATATGATTGAAAGTTGTGAAGATATATTAGCGGATATTTTTATAGTTTGAACTATAATAGTTGTAGCTATAAAAAGTCATAATGGCGAATTTACGAGAAAAAAGTTTCAGAATTTTATTTAAGTCAGTAAAACATTTTATTATACATGAAATTTCTGTTAAAGATTGGATTAAATTCGTAAAAACAAAATTTGATTTAACTAATAAACAAATTACTGAATCGCAAATTAAAAAAATTTGTGATATTACAAAAGGGTTTCCATATTATACTCAAGAACTTTTTTATATTATATGGGAGAATTCCAATGATATTGTAATGGATATTATTATTGAAGAAGCTGTAAGTTTAATAATAGAAAGGGAGTCAGATTTATATAGTTATATATGGTCGGATTTAACCCCTAATCAGAAAAAAGTAATAAAGATTATTATTGAAGAAAATGGTTTGAATTTGTATTCAAATGAAATTTTGCTAGATAATAAAATAAATGCAAATACATTGAAAAGTGCATTGGAATCTTTATTAAAGAAAGATATAATCGATAGGAAGGATTGTTATTATTATCTTGTGGACCCATTATTAAAATATTGGGTTGAAAAATTGTAAATAAAATCAAAAATTATGAGAAACGGTGAGTGGAGTTTACACTCTTGTAAGCAAGCAATAAGAGCAATGAAAAATTAATAATTAATAATGAAAAATTTTTGAATAAAGACGAGATTAAAAAAAAGTCAAAAGCTGGATACCGGGTCGAGCTTGGTATGAAAATCTTATAGCAATATCAAAAGCAGAGTCGCTGGATACTGGATCGGGGTCCAGTATGACAATCAAAAACTAAGAGCAATGAAAAATTAATAATTAATAATGAAAAATTTTTGAATAAAGACGAGATTAAAAAAAAGTCAAAAGCTGGATACCGGGTCGAGCTTGGTAT
>JBNJGP010000109.1:0-2009 GCA_051747805.1 Candidatus Muiribacteriota bacterium | reverse complement strand
TAGCAATATCAAAAGCAGAGTCGCTGGATACTGGATCGGGGTCCAGTATGACAATCAAAAACTAAGAGCAATGAAAAATTAATAATTAATAATGAAAAAATTGTAATTAAATCTTGTGTTTCTGTAGGAAAGCTCTTGACAAATTTGAAATTTTTGACTAATATAACATTACAAAGTTAATTGGTCGAAAAGTGAGAGGATGTCATGGTTTATATAAAAAGAGATATTGAACAAACTTTGGTTAAATTATCTAAAATGTTTCCAGCAGTTCTTTTAACTGGCGCCCGTCAGGTTGGCAAAACTACTTTGCTTGAAAATTTATTAAATAATTTTAATTATGTAACTTTAGATGATCCATTTATTTTAAATCAGGCTAAAGAAAATCCCTGGGGTTTTTTTAAATCAAATCAAACACCATTAATAATTGATGAAATTCAATATGCTCCTGAATTATTTCCGTATATTAAAATGATATGCGATAAAGAAAAGAAAAAAGGTTTATTTTTTTTAACGGGCTCTCAGCAGTTTAGAATGATGAAAAATATTACTGAAAGTCTTGCGGGTAGGATTTGTATTGTTAATTTATGTGGTTTATCTAATAGAGAAATTTATAAATCGAATTTTAATATTCCATTTATTCCATCTGAGTCGTATTTAAAGGCAAGAGAGAAATGTCTCATAAATCTTGAATATAAAGATTTATGGAAGATTATTCATAAAGGTTCAATGCCTGCTATGTATGTAGATAATATAGAATGGCAGAGTTTTTATTCATCTTATACAAAAACTTATATTGAGCGTGATGTAAAAGATTTAGCTCAGGTAGGTAATGAATTGAAATTTTTAAAGTTTATGACAGCTTTGGCTGCAAGAACTTCACAAGTTTTGAATATTTCAAATATTGCAAATGAAATAGGTGTTTCTGCAACAACTTGCGATAGATGGTTGTCTGTTCTTATTGCGTCTAATATTGTTTTTTTACTTAAACCTTATTCTAATAATATTTTAAAACGTGCTTTAAAAACTCCAAAAATATATTTTCTTGATACTGGTCTTGCTGCTTATTTAACCAGGTGGATGAATTCTGAAGTGCTTGAGACTGGTGCAATGAGTGGTGCTTTTTTTGAAACTTTTGTAATTGCTGAAATTTTAAAAAGTTATTACAATAATGGTATAATTGATCCTCTTTTATATTATTATAGAGATAAGGATAAAAATGAAATTGATTTATTAATTGAAGAAAATGGTGTTTTATATCCTGTTGAAATTAAAAAAACTTCTACTCCTCAGAAAAATCATTTAAAAAATTTTAAATTTTTCGAAAAAAAATCACCTGAAAAGATTGGTCAAGGTGCTCTTATATGCAATTATGATAAAATCTTCTGGTTTGATGACAAAAATAAAGTAATTCCTGTAAGTTATTTATAAACGAGAGGGGGTCAGGTCTACACTATTCACTTTCGGGTGAAAAGCAAACAAAAGCAGATGATAGACGACGGTCTACAGAAAAATAATGAAAAACGTTAAGAGCAATTAAGAATTAATAATGAATAATGAATAATGGTGGAAGAGAAGCGAGAATTAAAAAAGTAGGAGCTGGATACCGGGTCAAGCTCGGCATGACAGGCAGGAGCTACTGCTTCGCAGGTAAAAGACTTCAGTCTAGTAAAATCACCTATCGGTGATAGTAAAGTTATCTATCGATAACAGTAAAGCTGAATAAATTCAGCAGTCTAAACCCTAAAACTAGATACCGGGTCAAGCTCGGCATGACAGTCTAATATAAATATCAAAAGCAGAGTCACTGGACCCCACACTTACTTTAAAGAATTATTAAAATATTAATAATAGAATAAAGTATATAATTACAAAAAGGTTAAATTTATTCAAAATTTTTATACCAGGTTTTATCTCAGCAATTCTCAATGAAAATAGAGAAAATCCTTGATTTGATGGGGTCAGCGCCGACATCACTTTGCGAAAAAGCAAAGTGTGTAGGCCTGACCACT
>JBNJGP010000108.1:0-7035 GCA_051747805.1 Candidatus Muiribacteriota bacterium | reverse complement strand
AATAAAGCGAGTGGTCCTCCCTACATAAATTCTAAAGATTAAAAAAGAAATTAAGAGTAAAATAAGCCTCTTTTTTATTATTTTCATTTTCTATATAATATGAACCAAAATTAACAGGAACTTTCCCAAGAATAAAAGAAACAAATTCAAATCCAGCCCCTGTAGTTGAATAATTAAAATTTAAACTTCCAAGCTCCGCCTCTAAAATATCATGAAAAACTTTCAGATAAATATTTAATCCTTTAAAATATTTAGAACTCATATTATAATTTTTTTTAAGTGGATAAACAAACTCATTCCTGTATATGTACAACTTATCAGCATAAAGTTCTGTTGATATCCCCCTGATTCCAAAATCTCTTTTAGAAGACATTAAAATTAATGGATCATAAATATTGAGTGAATGAAAATTTTTATACTCAAAATGATTATTAATTTTAAAACTTCCCCTTGAAAAAGTATTCCCGCCAAATCCCGCTTCAACTAAATAGAAATTACTATCTTTTAAATTTTTTTTAAATTTAAAATCAAAATACCTTAAATCTTCCTCCGAAACATAATAATCATCATCAAAATAAAAATCCTTATAACTTAACTGAATAAAGAAACCCCATATTTTTCCATCGAATAAGTTACCACTGCCTTTATATAAACCATGACTTTCATAAAAAAGACCCGACTTTAATTTAGTATTAAAATCAAATCTCTTTTCAAAATTTAGATTTAAACTATTTTTTGATAAATATTCTTCTGAGTTTAAAATACGACTATAATAATCATATTTATTCCATTCAAACTCAACAGGATATTTCCACAACCGTTTACTAAAATATTTTAAATTAAAGTTTAATCTTGAGGTTTTAAAGTTGTACATTTTTCTTAAAAAAACCTTTTCCGTGGAAAGTTTATCACTCCAGCTTGAAATAAAACCCAGTCTATTAATTTCTTTACCAATATTAAAAGATGGAATTAAAAGTTCAGAAACAAGAAAAGATTTGTATGGCTTTGTTTTAAAAAAATCATCCTGATAAAAATCAGGCTTTCCTAAGCTGAAACTCTCTGAATAAAATTTTTCGACACTGTTTTTTTTGTTAATCTTTTCTTTACACTGTTTTTTTATTAATTTCCTTCCTTCAATAAAAGTAGTAAAATAAATATTATCATCATAAAAAAAGAAATCATCGCAGAAATAGTCAAAAACCACTGTTTTTACTAAGGTTTCAGAATCAATTTCTATAAGTTTAAAATTATTATTTTCATATACATTAATAACCGGGTTATTTTCAAAAAAATCTAAATGAAACCCTGTATTATCGTATTCATAAACAACTTCTTTTTCAAAAGTATTTAAATTCCTTCTGCTTAATCTTTTTTTTGAAGGCTCAAAAAAATAAACAAAATTGTCTGTTAATTTAGAATAAAATCCTCTGAAAACTTTTCTTTCTTTCTTTTCAAAGTTAATTAAAACAACCTCATCATAACCTGTTGAATATGTGAAAAAATTATTTTTTCTATGAGGATAAATACCATAATATAATTTTTTGGCCTTTTTAGATTTTTCTTTTTTAAAAACCTGATATTTTAGAGTTTTGTTTTTCTGTTTTTGAAGCGATGAAATATATAGAGTTTCATTAAAAAAAGAAAATGAATGAACATTTTCAAATACTAGTTTAATATTATGATTGTCATATTTATATAAATTAAAATAATTATCTTTTCTATCTTTTTTCCCTTTAAAATAAAAGGTGCTATTTGATATAAATACAGGATTTTCAACTATATCAAAATTAAGCTTAATTAACTCTGCTTTTTCGGGAGTGTTTATTTTATAATTTTTTTCTGCAAAATCTAAAAAATCAATGTATTCTTTATTTAAATCTTTGAAATATTTTTTAAAATTTTTTTTAAAATTAGCCCCATAAAACCCATTTCTGAAGTAATCTATTATTTTATCAATGCTATACTTTTTTTCAAGATAATGAAAAAACAAAGTACTGTAAAAATATCCTCCTCTGCGGTCATAATTATTTCTAAAATAAAAAAGATTAAGCTCATTTAATTTATAATTATCGTAAAAATTACAGGAAGTTAAATAAAAAGGAAGATTATCCCTTGAAAAAAATTCTGCAGTCCCCTCATAAAACCAGAGAGGTATCCCTCCCATTTTAATATAATAATTAATTCCTGAATAGTTATTTTTCGGAATATTAAATTGAATAACATGGATTAATTCATGAGTAAAAAGCTCCTGCCAGGTATAGTTTTTTTTAGGGTCAGAAAAAAACCCCATATCTATATTTTTTTTAAATGGACTTACACTTCCACCCCTGGAATCGTTGTCGAAATTCAAAAAAACTACTATTTTTTTTTTATGTTCATAATCAATTAAATTAGAAATTTGATTGAGTTTTTTTTCTGCAAAAGAAGCAATTTCTTTTACAAATTCTACTTTTTCAGAATTATAATAAAAAATAAAATTTGAAGTTTCAGCTTTAAATGTTGAAGCGTTAATATTAAATATAAATAAAAAGGTAAAAATTAAAAAAGAAAAAATTCTAGCTTTGCGAAAGAATTTCATAAATAAAATCTTTTGTTTTTTTAAGGTCTTTTAAATGAATATATTCATCGCTGGTATGCACTTTCATCATTCCGCAACTCATGTTAACAGCATTTAATCCGTTTTCTGCATGAATATTAGTATCAGAACCACCGCCGGTTGAAGTCAGTTTAATATCGACTCCAATTTTTTTCCCCGTCCTCTGAATTAATTTAATTAACTCAGAATCAGCAGGAATATTAAACGCTTTATATTCCTTTTCCAAATTATAATGAAACTCTGCACCGGTGCTATTAACAGTTTCTTTCATAATATTTATAATTTCATTAGTTAAACTGTCGAGCTTAGATTCATTTCTGCTTCGAACTTCTCCCTCAACCTTTACTGTATCCGGAACAATGTTTGTTGCCTTTCCCCCCTGAATAAGACCAATATTACAAGTTGTTTCTTCATCAATCCTTCCAAGTTTCAATTTTGAAATACCAGCCGAAGTCGCTGCAATAGCATTTATTCCATCTTCAGGTTCATTCCCAGCATGGGCTGATTTTCCTTTAATAGTAAATTCAAAAGTGTTGTGAGAGGGAGCTGAGATTATTGCCTCCCCAAAACTATTATGACTATCAAAAATAATAAGGTCTTTTAACCCCGGAACAAGAGAGTAATCAAAACTTTTAGCACCAAGCAGGCCAATTTCTTCACAAGTAGTAAAAATAAAATAACTTTCTCTTGTAGGGATATCTTCCTCAATAATTTGACGACAGGCACAGTATATTGCGGCAATCCCAGCCTTATCATCTGCGCCTAGAATTGTTTTTCCGTCACTTTTTATAATATCATCCTTAACAACAGGATTTATATTTTTCCCCGGTAAAACAGTATCCATATGTGCACTGAAGCCAACTGGAGGCAGATTATTATTTCTGGGTGGAAGATGAACAACGACATTTCCAGCATTTGAAGAAGTTTTTTTCATTGATTCTTTATCAACCCATACTTCTAATCCAAGGTCTTTAAATTTTTTAACCAGATATTCTGCAAATTTTTTTTCATTTTTAGATTCACTGTCTATTTTAACCATTTCAATAAAAACATCTTTAATCATATAAAAATCTTCCCCCGATTATACTATTATAAAAAAAATATATCGTACTAGTTTCATTATCCTTTAAAATACGCTCTAAAATTTTTTTGTATTTTTCCCGGAATTATTTTTAGTCTTCTCATAAAAAACAACGGGTTCTTGACATCGACAAAAAATGTCAATGTCAAGAACCGACACCCTAATATCTATAATATTCCGGCTTAAAAGGTCCTTCAACTGGAATTCCCAGGTAGTCTGCCTGTTTTTTATTAAGTTTTGTTAATCTTGCATTAAGTTTTGCAAGATGCAGCCTTGCAACTTCTTCATCAAGCTCTTTAGGTAGCATATAAACTTTTCCCTTTTCATAATTTTGATAATTGTTAAAAAGTTCAATTTGTGCAAGAACCTGATTTGTAAAAGAACAACTCATTACAAAAGAAGGGTGGCCTGTTGCGCATCCTAAATTAACCAGTCGTCCTTTTGCAAGCAGTATAATTTCATTACCATCTCCAAATTTATATTTATCAACCTGAGGTTTTATATTAATTTCTTCAATGTTACCTCTGCTTACTTCATCTGTTAAATAACTTACGCATATTTCAGAATCAAAATGACCAATATTACATAAAATAGTCTGATCTTTCATACTTCTCATATGCTCGCTGTTTACAACATCACAGCAACCAGTTGCAGTTACAATAATATCAGCTTCTTTAACAGCCTCATCCATTGTCATAACTTCAAATCCTTCCATTGCGGCCTGAAGTGCAATAATCGGATCAATTTCAGTTATAATTACTCTTGCTCCAAACCCCTTCATTGAATGGGCACACCCTTTACCAACATCACCATAGCCGGCAATTACTACTACCTTACCCGCAACCATAACATCTGTAGCCCTTTTAATTCCATCTGCCAGAGATTCTCTACAACCATAAAGATTATCAAATTTTGATTTTGTAACTGAGTCATTAACGTTAAATGCCCTGAACGGAAGATTTTTTGTGTTTGCAGCCTGATATAATCTGTGTACTCCTGTAGTAGTTTCTTCACTTATCCCTTTTATTTCATCAATCAGTTCTGGATGCTTATTAATAACTAACCAAGTTAAATCTCCGCCATCGTCTAAAATCATATTTGGACCACGTCCGTCCTTGAACTTCAACGTCTGTTCTATACACCAGTCATATTCCTTTTCAGTCTCTCCTTTCCAGGCAAAAACAGGTATTCCAGATTCTGCCATTGCTGCTGCAGCATGATCCTGAGTTGAATAAATATTACAGCTTGACCATCGAATTTCGGCCCCGAGGGCCCTTAAAGTTTCTATTAAAACAGCTGTTTGAATAGTCATATGAAGACATCCTGCAATTTTAGCACCTTTAAGCGGGCTTGATTTTGCATATTTTTCTCTTAAAGACATAAGACCAGGCATTTCTTTCTCTGCCATATCTATTTCTTTTCTTCCCCACGGCGCAAGGGATATATCCTTTACTTTATAATCTTTAACAGTTTCCTCTGTTTTTTCCATTTCTTTTTCCATGGTTCCTCCTTGTTGTTTGAGTACATTAAATTTGAGTTTTTAAAAATTAAAACATCACCATTATAAGATACAATAAAAAAAAAAAGAATGCAAAAAAAAAAGAGCATTCGTCATGAATGCTCATAAAAAGAGAGGGTAAAACTTTACATACAATATATCGGTTATTTTTGAAAAAAGATTACATTTTTTTTAAAAAAATTTTTAGAGGGAAGAATTTAAAAATATAAGGTTATTAATAGCTTCCTGAAGAGAAGAAAAATTCTTTATGCCGTAAAGCTCCCTATACTTTGAAGTTAATTGATTTAAATGCTTCATATTGAAAAAGAAAATAACATCTGCCATATGTTCAAAGTTTGAAACATTATCTTCTATTAAAATTAAGAATTCATCTTTATGAGAAAATTTTGACATTTTTTCTTTAAACTCAGAATTTGATAATAAGTTTCCTAAATCAAGATTAAATTCTTCTATATATTTATCTGAACAAATAAAAGAGTCTGAGTCAATATTAAAATCATATCTTTTATATAAACACCATTTTCTGAAATCTTTAAAACTTTCCACATTATTATTATCAATTTTTAAAGAGGTTAAAAACAAATGAATTTTTTTATTTTTTAAATTTTTAATATTTTCCATATTTTTTTATATATCACAATCAAAATAATTGAGTTTATTACTCCTTTAATAAAATTAAACGGGACAACACCATAAATAATATAACGTATAATTTGCTGATTATCAAATTCAAAAAGTATTGATATAATTAAAATATTTACGGGAATCATTCCGGCAGCCATAATAACTATGCCAGTAATTAACCCCACTATAGCACTTTTATAAGTTTTTTTTCTATAATAAATAAAAACAGCAGGTATAATAAATAAAAGTGTTCCAGCTAAACTGGAAACAAAACCAAGAAGACCAAATCCATCACCTTTAAATAAATAAAAAAGAATATTTCTTATAAGAACACACATTATACCGTAGGGAATACCAAATTTAAATCCAGTTAATAAAACTGGTATATCTGAAATATCATATTTAAGCCATGGAAATGCCGAAATAATAGGAATTTCTACAAGCATAAGCCCAAAGGCAATAGCACCAAAAAAAGCACTAATAATTTTTGCAAATAATTGACCGTCTTTTTTCATTTTCTTAAAAGCTAACCTCAGGAAGCTCAGTGTCCTCCTCATCAACTTCAAAATACGGTTTTAAAGTGAAATTAAAAAATCCCGCCAGAAGTGAGTTCGGAAAGGTTCTTATATACATATTATAAAGTCGGACAGAGTCATTATATCTTTTTCTTTCAACCGCAATACGATTTTCTGTTCCAGCAAGCTCATCCTGAAGAGAAAGAAAACTTGAATCAGCCTTTAAATCGGGATAATTTTCTGCTATTGCAATTAACCTTCCGAGAGAACCTCTTACTGCAGAATCGGCCTCTTCATACTCTTTTACATTATCAGCCTGCATAAGTTTACTTCGAGCTTCTGCTACATTATTAAAAATTTCTTCTTCATGAGAAGCATAACCTTTAACAGTCTGAATTAAATTAGGTATTAAATCTGCTCTACGTTTAAGTTGATTTTCAACTTGAGCCCAGTTTGCACTTACATTTTCATCCATTTGAATTATCTGATTATATTTTCCTCCTATTGTTGCACCCATAATTAGAACAAAACCAACTATGGCAGCAATAACAACTAAAATAACCTTTTTTGTACTCATTCTTCACCTCTTTCAGTATAGAAGCTATCTAACAATAGACAACTTGCCTCTTTTTAATATTTTCCCATCTCCCTCTACTTCATACACATATGTCCCGCCTGCCACTTTGCTTCCTCTTTTATC
>JBNJGP010000107.1:0-7041 GCA_051747805.1 Candidatus Muiribacteriota bacterium | reverse complement strand
AAAGAGAAAGGCTTTGTTCGTTTGAATATCCCAAAATATCTTTTAGCATGTTTAGATCATACCCATTTTCAATCAAAAACAGTATATAGCTGTTTCTCAAACTGCTACTACTTACTTCACTTTTAATATCACAAAGATCTTTTGCCTGTCTTAATATTCTTGGAAATGTTGAAATATGAAGATGATCTCGTATTCTTAAATTTGTTTCTTTTTCAAAAATCGGTGTTTTTGCTGTAAATAAAAAATAATCGTTTAAATCTTGAGGTTTTTTTAATTCACCAGTGATTTGGTTCCTTTTTATAATATGTTTAAATTTTTTTTGTGAAAACTCTTTTAAATCTTTTTTAAATAATAATCCTACATAACCTATTTGTTCTTCAATTTATGCTTTTTTTCTATTTCAAAAAAATCAAGGTACTTTTTTATCCAATCCATATAAAGTCTATAGGTTCTATTAGAATATTTTCTTAATTCCATAATATTTAACAACCCAAAAAAATTATAAAAAAGAAAAAATAGATATACAAATCATGTTTTAAAAAAACTAACATATTCATATCAATTAGCTATCTTTTAGAAGTGATATTAAAGTATTTTTTTAGTTGCTAAGTGGCATTTTATTGGAAATGCTGATTCTTCTATGAACATTCCAGTCTAGGTTGATACAAAAATTATATTTGCATTTTATTGCAAACATTAAGATAATTACTTAATTCTTACAAAAATTTTAAAAAATGTTTTTAACATGACTGAATCAGATATAATAAATAAAGTATCGATAAGTATTGCAAAAAAAATTCAATATTCAAAACAGGATTCTGCTTATGCTGAATTTAAAGGCATGGATTTCAGTGACATAAAAAGCGAGATTCTTTCTGAACTTACAATTTTTTTATATGAAAAAAGTGGCGTTTTAGAAAAAGTTGCAAATGTTGCTGCTCCGGAACATTATATTGAAAAAGCATTTAAAAACTATCTTATAGATAAAAACAGAAAAAAGGATAAGAACTTTTTTTCCTATTTAAGAAAAACTACTATAGATAATTTCAGAAATGCAGATAACTTTTTTCATAAAGATTCAAAATTTCACGGAATAATTTTATCCAACGTTAATATAACCTCTCCTCCTTTAAATTTTGATGATACAAGTTTAAAAGAAATAACATACCCTGATAAGTTCGATTTCCATGATGAAAATAAAGTCACAAAGAAAAAAAATATAATTCATCTTTTTAACTGTTTTATAAAAGAGATTAAAATCATTTATCCAGAGCTGGAAAATATCTGTGTAAAAGCAGATGATTTTACAAAATGGATTTTTTTAAATAATACTTTTGAGATCTCTTTTACTGAATTTAATGAACAGGTTTCACCTGACAAAACAGATTCTGATTTATCTGCAGAAGATAACAATAATGCTGAATATGCAGCGAACAACATTTTAAAAAAACTCGATTATAAAGAAAAAGAGGCTTTAAAAGCTGATTTTTTTAAAATAAATAAAAAGACACTTTCTGAAAAACTGGGATATTCATCACAATCAGGAGTATCAGAACTTATAAAAAAGACCCGGAATAAATTAAAAACCGAACTTTCTCAAATAAACAATTATCCAGATTCTTCTGAAAAAACTCATGAATTTCAAAAAAATATTCTGATTTATTTAAAAGAGAGTTTTGAAAAAGAATAAATAAAAACCGTTAAAAAAAATAAAACGGATATATGAAATGAAATTTGATTATAATAAAATTTTAAAAAATAAATACTTAAGTGAAGCCTTTCAGTTCAGGTTCTGTCCTGATGAAAAAACATTTAATGACCCCTATTTCAAAGACCAGAACCAAAGACATGAAAGCATATGTCCTTTCTGTAAAAACAGGACATCACATCCTTTAGCAGAATTATCAGAAGAAATCTTGAATTCAGAAAAGAACCATAGTCTTCAAAAAGGAAACATTGCAGGAATTAAAAAGGAACTTGGTGCATGGAAGAAAAATTATTATTACCTTCCTCCTCTTGTTTACATAAACAGAATCGAATCTGAATATGCGTTTTGTTTTCTTGTATCTCCTGTTACTGAACTAAGTTCTGAAAAAGATCTTATAGCACCTGAATCTTTAACAGGATTTATTCCTCTTTGTATTGAAACATGGAACAATCTTAAAATTCATTTAAGTCTTATTGAAAGCAAAGTTTTCGATTTAAGTGAATATAGCGTAGATATAGATAAATTTACAGATGCAGGAGTTTTACCTGAATGGAGCGTAATACCGCTTAAAAACAAAAAGTCCGAAGAAATAAATATTTTCAGAAGATTTGAAAAATTATCAGCATCATATTTTTCTTCATCACCTTTTTACACTCTTGTAAGTTCAGCATCAAAAACTGCAGAAAAATTTTTAAACAAAAGTTCAGAAATTTATAATAATATATCTGTTAGCCCGGAAATATTGATTAAAACAATTTCTGAAGAGATAAGCCCCAAAAATTTGTCCGCCTCTTCAGCAAGGTTAAAAATATTTTTTTATTCTGTATATGTAGAAAACAATGAAGTAATTGATATACAAATGACAGAAGCACAGGCAGAAAATGATTTTAAAGAAGGTGAAAAAAGAATTGTAACCGGCAATTTTAATCCTATAGGTAAAACCGCTGAATATGCGGGTTCATCAGCACTAGCTTTGAACAGTAAAGGATATTTTGCAAAATCATTATTTTCTGATGCAGATGATGATTTATTTCTTTTTCATGCAGAATTCCCGTATTGCGCAGGAGACCAAATCTGGTTTTTTAACTGGTATATTGTATAATGAGTCATAAAAATAATAAAAAATCATTAATAAATTCTGACTATTTTTTTCAATCAAAATCAAGAATTAAATATTTGGCAAAAATTCTTGAAAATCCACAAAAAAATCCAGGTTTTGAATTCTTATCAACTGATGATGTAAAAAATCTTCTTATAAAATTCGGTTCAGATAATAATTTAAAAAATCTTTTTATTAACCGGATTCTTTTTGATTATAAATTAAACAAATTTAAAGATATTAACAATATAACAAGTCTTCTTTTTGCTGAATCAGATCTTCCAAAGTCTTTTTTAAATCCAGAGTTTGCAACTTATATTCCGGCTGTTTTTTGTAAAGATAAAAATGCAGAAGTTATTTATTTTTATATTTCACAAATTAACTCAGAAGAAAAAACAGAATTTGGCAATATTCTTAACAATCTTGGCAGCAATGAATTTAAAGCTTCTATTATAAATGCACATTATTTTTCAGGATCAGAATTTTCATTTTTTGCAGAAGTCCTTAAATACGGCGGAGATACTTTACTTACAGGCAAATCAGCATCACTTTCATTTTATTCAGGTTTTTGTTTTTTATCTAAAAGAAAAAGATATCCCGAAAAAATAATATGCTCTGCTTCTTTTGATAAAACAGGTTCTTTAAACTTAACTTCAGATCTGAATTTAAAAAAGCAGGCTGCTTTTGATCAGGATTGCAGATATTTTATTGTTCCTTTAGATAATTATAATTATAACACCAGTCTGAGAAACGATATAAAAATTCTTCCAGTAGAAAATAAAGAGGAAGCTTTTAAAATAATTGAAATTGCTGAAAACCAGGGCTTTGAAAAAGAATATCTGAAATTTTTTTCATTTCCTGCAGAAGCTTTTGCTTCACTTTCCTACTCTATCCCTGAAAATATATTAAGATCTCTTATAAAAAAACTCGATTTTAATCAGATTTTATCAACAATTGCAGATAATGAAGCTCTTTTTTCTGTTTTTATAAAAAACTTTATGAAAACTCTGGATGTAAATTTGGAAAAAGCATCAGCGATTACCGAACTCTGCAGGGATAACAAAATTCTTTTTAATTCCAGACATCATGATCTTTCATTTATTTTCTGCTCATGCGCAAGTCTTGTATATTCAAGAAAAGGTATACTGCCAGAAGAAAATATATGGATCAGCAGAGCGGAAATTTTAATGGAAAAAGCGAGAAAAACCAAAAAAGGAAGAGATGCTTTAATATGGTTTACAAATTATTACTTTATAAATTCAAAACATGATAAATATGTTTTTGTACCAGAAATACCTGTTGTAATAGAAAAATTTCTTTTAAAAACTGAAAAAATCTTTACTGAAGAATGCGAATTTATAAAAGGTGCGTCAGAACCTTCGGCAGGCGCATTGTGCGGTACAATAGCACAGAACTACGGATTTTGCGGAGAAAATTATTTTCATAAAACAGAAGAATATGCATTAAAAGCAGTTAAATACTTCGGCGGGGAAACCAATATTGATGATCCCAAACTAAAATATGATATTTTACGACAGTACAATTACTTGTGCTTTGCAGCGCTTGATTTAAAAGATGATGAAAAAGCTTATTACTACTTTTTAAAATACTCACAGTCCAATAATTTTAAAAAAGCTCTTGAATCGGATTTTGATCAGTGGGGACATTTTCTTGCTTCTGCATTTACTGCAAGAACAAAAAATTATGGTTCAGACTTTTTTTATTACAACAAATATAAAAACAATAAACCACAAGCTGTTAAAACAAATTTTCACCCTGCTCAGCTATGGCATTACAATATGGGATTGAACGCATTAAAAGCCGGAGAAAATAAATATGCATTACATTTTTTTAAAAAAAGCATTGATATCTGCTTAAACCGAAATAATGGTGATACAGTTAGAGTTATGGCGCTTCTGCCTTTATCTGAGATGTATTTTTTAAATAATTGCCCTGTATTATATGATGAAGTTTTCATAAAAATAAAAAACTCTGCATTAAAGCTTGCACCTTTCCATTTTGCTGTATTATTCTCAGATGATAGCCTGGAAAATATACTAAACAAAATTCGAAATAATACAAAAATTTATTTCCCTTTTTCATACAGATAAATTAGATCTTTGACAACTAAATACAAAGATCTGACAAGAATAATTCAATAATAACAATATGTTATTAAAAATTCTGGTGACTGGATTTTGCACTAACTTTAAAAAAAACAACTTTAAATAAAATAATAAATAAATTCAAGAAGTTATAAATTTTTTAATATGCAAACCCAGCAACTTCTTAAAATTACCTTTTATTTCGATGCGTTAAAATATATTTACCAAAGCACGGGTGTGTAAAAATTTTACGGAACCCCTTTTTGAAGTGTTCAGACACTTTCAGAGGATTAAGACTTCAGTTACATCTGCAAAAATAAATAAAATATCTTCGGTTGGAATTATGGATCGCTTCGAGAGGATTGAGACGTTACAGTTTTGACAAAATTAATATAGCTTTGATAAGTAAACTTTAATGTAACAAAATTATCTTTGTGCTATTCTGATTTATTAATTGATAAGTTGATTTTTTAACATAATATTAAATTATTTATATAGACTATCCGAACAATATTAAAAACATAACTTAGTAAAGATTATTTTTTTTTAATTTTTTCGAAACTAACTAAAAAATAATTAAAAAATATTGCTTATAACTTATTAATATTGTAATTTTTATCTTTTATTAACAAATATAAAAACATTACGATAATTTTTTAAGATAGCAACTTGTTAAATGATAACAGATAATATTAGTATTTTTTATTGGAGAGTCATTACTAAAATAAATAATTAAAAGGTTTCTAATGGTTTTTAAAAAAATCACTAACACACTAATAGAATTTTCGTTATTAGCAATTTTAATTGGCTGTAACACGAATGAAGTAGTAAAAGAAACTGCTCAAAAAGCTGCGGTTGAAGAAGTTACAAGACAAAAGGTAAGCTTAATTGATAGTCTTAAAGAGTTGTTTTTGAATCTTAGTTTATTAGTTTTTAGTATCTTAATTGTTTATATTATTTTTAAAATAATAATGATGGTTATAAGTCATGAAAGATAAAATGCCTTATAAAAAATATGATTATCAGGACAATAAACTGACAATAGAGTTAAGTAGTAATCAAAAAATAAATTTAATACCAAATAATGTTTCATATTATAATATTGGAAAGAATCAAAGGGAATTTAAATGGCTTCTTTCTTTATCAAATTTAAGAGTTGACTATGAAATAATATATGGTAAAGCTGAGCTACTTTTTTTATTCCCTCCAAATCAGCACATAAAAATTTTTCACTTAAAAAATGAAGACATATTATTAAATAATATAAATGATTTATTGTTTTGGAGTGATGACTTAAAAATAGAAACCCATCAAAATATCGGTTTTTTAAAGCACAAATATTTTATTACAAAGATAAGTGGGCCTGGTTTTTTTGCAATAAAATATTTATGTAGCTTAGAAAAAATAATTGTAAGAAAGCACCTGACAAGACATATTTATATAGATCCTTTGAATCTGATTTTATATGATAAAAATCTTGTTCTAAAAAAAGTAACAGTTGGTAAAAGTATTTCATCATATTGGAAAAAAAAATTATTAAAAGTTGAAGGGAATGGTAAAATGTATTTGTCACCAAACTTAAATTTTTATGAAGAAATTAAGCTTGATGACAATGGTTCTATATTTGAAGAGATGCCTTTTATAGGTAAGCCAGTTTCTATATTTAATAAGTTAAAAAAATAAACAAATGCGGTTTCATAAATATTTAATTGGCCACCTCAAATTCATACCAGAACCAACCCTCACTTTGAGATGATCAACAATGCCCCCGTCTTAAACAAAAATCAGCAGAACTGAAAACTTAAAAATTTTAAAAAAATAATTAGAAATGAAATCTCCGATTTTACAACCGTTATTGTAATTAAATAATATTTGTCTGAAAACCAGAATTTATTGTTCAGTTCAAGGCTGCTGAAAATTCAAACGCATGAATACCGAAGTATTTTGAGGTTTAAATTTTAATTATAATTCAGAACGGAGCAAAAAATAATGGCGGTTTCGTTCAGCAACAAACCAACTAATAAAAAAATAAGGAGAAAATATGTTTGAATTTTTCTTAATAATTATCTTTAGTATATTTCTTTCGAAATATTTATCTGATGCAATGGACATAAAAAATGAAATAAAAA
>JBNJGP010000106.1:0-7126 GCA_051747805.1 Candidatus Muiribacteriota bacterium | reverse complement strand
TCACTGTAGCCAGGGCAACACCTAAAGCGGAAGGGAATAACAACCAAACCAGTAAGACCAACAAAACCTTCAGGCTGTTAAACAAAATCTCGCTGAAGAAAACTGATTCCACTATTCTCTGCCTGGATTTAAACCACTCCTGGTAAACCTGTCTGCCGGTGTTTAAAGGTATCAGGAATGCCAGTGCTATCAGCCAGAATGTCAAATCGGGCTTTCCGAACAGAGAAGCAAGCCAGGAAGCAAGCAGTATAAATATCAAAGTGAAAGAGCAGCTTGTTATCATACTCCACCAGAAAGCCGCACTTGCGTATTTTTCTCCTCCAAGAACTCCCGGCTTAAGGTCAAGTCTTGATAAATGATACATAACTCCCCTTTGCAAACCAAAAGAAGCTATTAATGTAGCTATACTGATTATAGTCATAGAAAGAGCATAAAGGCCATAGTCATCTTTAGAAAGAATCTGGTTTAGAAACCATATTATAGCTATTCCACTAAATTTTTGCAAAAATTTAGCTATTAGATTAACCATTGAACCTTTAAAATAAAGTTTGAACTTGTCCATTTTTTATTACTCAATGTTCTTTCTATACAATTTATAAAACTTATGAACAAAATAGCATCTTCCGGTATGTTATCGCGTATCAATTCATTAATTTTTTAAACAAATCCCACCTATTAAATAACAATGAAGCCAAAAGTTTGCCTTATCGGCGGAACAAGCCGCTCTGGCACTAAAATCCTTAAATGGGCCTTTAAGCACCACCCTGATTTCAAGACCATCCCAAACATAGGAGAATGGAGGATAATAACAGACCCTGACGGCATAGTTGATTTTTACAACTCCTTAAATGCCGGATGGTCTCCCTATTACTTTGACACCAAACTAAGAAGGCTAAAAAGGATATTAAAACTTGTAGGGAGAGTGGACAGATTAAACATATTATATGAAGCATTCCTGCAAAAATCCGGCATACAAAAATTCTTCCCATATCATCTCAGCCAAAGATATATCGGTGTGAACCTGCAAAAACACTGTCCAGGATATAAAAAGCATGTTAACCAGCTTATCGAAAACCTCACGCAATTCAAATACCGCGCCTGCTGGGATGCAAGCAGATTCGGACAAAGAAACGACATGTCTTATCACCATCCATTTGATAAAGACGAATTAGCCAAAACTTTGCAAAAATTCCTTAGAAATATCATTGCCTCAATTGTAAAGCAAAAGAACGCAAAACACTTTATTGAAGACTCTACCTTTAACATTTGCTGGTTTGATAAGATCCTGGAAATCCTGCCTGAGGCAAAACTTGTCCACATCTACCGCGACCCAAGAGATGTCGTAGCTTCATTTAAACAGCAGACCTTCACCCCAAGAACTGCCAAAGAGGCAGCATTATTTTACAAGGGAATGATTAAGCAGTGGGAAAGAGTAAAAAAGAAACTCCCAAAAGACAAATACCTGGAAATTTCGCTTGAATCATTGGTTGCAGAGCCTGAAAAACAGCTAAAAAATGTCTGCAGGTTTTATGGAGTAAAATATGAAAAAGATCTCCTAAAAACAAAATTAAAACCCACTGGCAGATGGAAAAAAGACCTTACAAAGTCTGAGCAAAAAATTGTTCAAAAAATACTAAAAGATGAAATCAGGATGCTAGGCTATTAAGAAGCTATTTTACTAATCCATACTTTTTTGCCAAGTCTAAATACATCTTCTCATATTCCATCATTATTTCTTCCCATGAAAAATTTTCTTCAATATATTTTTGGATTTTTCTGCCAGTTTCCTGTCTTTTTTTAAGCTCCAAAAGCCCGTTTATTCTTTCTGCAATCTGGGAAGGGTTATCAAAATCCACCAAATGCTTTTTATTGATAATATCTTTTGCAACTCCTACAGGTGTTGCAATAATTGGAAGGCCTGATGCGCCTGCTTCTAAAATAGTCTGCCCAAAATTTTCAGAAAGCGAAGTATAAGCAAAAACATCAGCTTTCTTATACTCATCAATAAGCTTTGTTCCATACTTTGCACCAGCAAATTCAACTCTTTCGCTAACACCATTTTCTTTTGCCAGGTTTTTTAACTCATCAATATACCCATGCTTCAATGTTGCACTGCTTTGCATTTCCGGCCCAACAATTCTCAGGCTAAAGCGCTTGTCAATATCCGGCATTGCTTTAATTATTGGCTCGATATTTCTATTCCTTGAAATGTTTCCTGCAAATAAAATAGTTAAGCCTTTCTTATCCTTTCTTTGTGTTTTGTACTTATCGACATCTATTCCAAAAGGCATAATTCTCAGTTTTTTTTCATCAATTCCATATTCTATTGCTTCATCAAATTCACTTTTGCTGTTAACAATTATTATATCTGCTCCTTTCAGGGCTTTTTTACCGCTTATAAAATCATATGCATAATAAGGTGCCTTCCTGAATCCCTTCAAAGAAGTTTTAAACCCTGTAATGCTTCCATGAGCGCTTATTACAAACGGCTTATTATTTTGTCTGGCTGCCTTAAATGCAGAATCTGTC
Source organism: Candidatus Muiribacteriota bacterium (assembly GCA_051747805.1). Lineage (GTDB taxonomy): Bacteria > Muiribacteriota > Muiribacteriia > Muiribacteriales > Muiribacteriaceae > JBNJGP01. The sequence continues at coordinate 4,597 of JBNJGP010000106.1, read as the reverse complement.
TGGTAGCTTCTGTAATTGTGGGCATGGTAAATGTCAAAGTTTTCTTGAATCAGGTCTTTTTTCATCTGTTTTGTAAAAAAATACCTCATTACTGAAAAGCTTGCCCTGTATCTTTTTACATTCACATTTTCTATTATTTCATCATCTGCCTCTCCTTCTGCCTTGTAAAATGTAGTATATATTGGTGAAGAAATCCTGTTAGCTTCAAGCCGCGAGGAGATATTATAGGCTTCTTTTGCAGGGCCTGACATAAACGGATAGAATGATTCAATAGTTCTCACAATCTTCATACGCTACTTATTCTAAGTAATAATTAATAAATTTTATTAAAAAGCTGCCATAATATCTATAAATGCTTATGAAAATCAAGAAATTTGCATCCTTATTGATAACCTCGTGCAAATTAAGCGGCTTAGGATTTTATCTTCAAAAAAAAATACTGGGCAGTGATTTCATAAGAGTAATCAATTATCATGACACACCTTCTAAGACTTCTGATAATTTAGAAAAACAAATGATATATTTTGCCAAAAATTATTCTCCTGTTTCAATTGATGACTTGGAAAAGTTTTTCAAAACTAAAAAATGGCATAAAAAAAAACCGGGCTTAATAATATCTTTTGATGACGGCCTGAAATCAAATTTTGAAACTGCTCTTCCTTTGCTTGAAAAATATGGCTTTGCCGGGTGGTTTTTTATAACTCCTGGTTTTATTAACTCAAAAAACAAATCGGTGTTTGCAAAAAATAATTCGATAATTGCACAATTTCCTGACACTTCCTCCTGGAAGGAGCTTAAAAATGCAGCAAAAAAGCATATTATCGCATCACACACAATGAATCATAAGCGTTTTGGCAATATTTTACTATCTGAATTAAAATACGAGTTAAATACAAGCAAAGATATATTAGAAAAAAATCTTGGTAAAAAAATAAAGTGTTTTGCCTGGGTTGGCGGTGAATTAAAAAACTACACAAAACAGGCAGCAAAAGAAATCAAAAATGCAGGCTATGAATTTGTTTTCCAGACAAACTCTGCACTAATTACAAAAAACACAAAAAAACAACATCTTCAGAGAACAAACATCGAAAGTTCTTATCCATTATATCTTGTAAAGTTTCAGCTCTCAGGAATAATGGACATTCTCTACTGGCCAAAAAGAAAGATTGTTGAAAGTATCACGAAATGAATTCTTTATAAATGCTATCAGCTTTTTTTAACAGGTCCTTGTGCTCTTCAATCTCTTTTTTCACGTCATCCTTTATTTTATTCCTTTCAGAATCAGGGAGTATATGGTTTCTGTTGCCTTTAATCATTTTCATATTATATTCCGTGTACTTAAACTCTCCAAAGTCTGTATTAAATTTCTTATTTATTTTTCTTATAATTTCGCCAAAATCTTTTGTAACATTTTCAAATTTACCAATTACTATGTTATCTTTATAGGGCATAATGGCGTTATAGAATTGTATGTAATATTTTATCAGTGGTCTGATAGTGTAATGTGCTAATTTTGGGTCATTGGATGTTTGTATCTCTCTCGCTTTCATGGAAATGATGGAATCCTTCGGATTTCTTATCAGAACTAATGTGGGTTTTTCAAGTTTAACTGATTGGATTACCTGTGGGGATGAATGTAGATGGGTTGCTATGTTATAACCATATTTTTTTCCAAACTCTTTTGGTTCTTTAAAATTCAATGCATTAAGTTTATTTGCCTGAGCCATCAGAAAAGCCCTTTTTGAAAAAGTATTTGCTGAACGTGGAAATCCTTCAATGGTTATAGTAGTATTTTTATTAACTACAAAACCTCGTCGGAAATTTGTTATTTTAGTAATTAATATATACAAAACGGGATGTCTGAAAAGAAACAATCTAATTGTCCAGTATAATTTAGGATATTTCTTAAGCCAGTTATGTATTTTTCTCATATCCATTAATATCGACATTTTCTAAAATTTTATTAACTTATTAATAAATTTTTGGAACAATTGGTTTTTTTCGATGGTTCTTTATAATATTTGTATTTATTGATTCAAAACACAAAAAAACAACATCTTCAAAGGACAAACATCGAAAGTTCATATCCATTATATCTTGTCAAGTTTCAGCTTTCAGGAATAATGGACATTCTCTACTGGCCAAAAAGAAAGATTGTTGAAAGGAGTACAATATAACTAAAAATCGTCAACTAAAGTGGACAATATTAAGAAGGGATATCTAATATATTCAAAAACATAATTTGCCATAAAAAAGGTTGTTGAAAGTGTCAGGAAGTAAATTCTTCATAAACTTCCTGTGCTTTTTTAAGAAGCTTCTTATGATTTTCAAGCTCGTTTTTTACTTCAGATTTTATCTTGTCTCGCTCAGAGTCGGGCAGGATATGTTTGGTTTTGCTTTTAGCGATTTCTAGGTTTTTTTTTGTATGGCGGAATCTGCCAAAATCAGTTCCAAATTTATCATTGACGTTCTCAATAACTTTTCCAAAATCTTTTGTAACCTCTTCAAATTTTCCTATCACTATTTCATTTTTGTAAGGCATTATATTTTTGTAAAAATCTATGTAGAATTTAATATATTCTCTTATGGAACATTTTGCAAGCTCTGGATTATTTGATGTCTGAATCTCTCGTGCTTTCATTGAAACTATTGCATCTTTTGGATTTCTTATCAACACAAGCGTAGGTATTTTTAATTTAACTGACCTGATTACTTGAGCTGATGAATGTAGATGTGTCCCAATTTTATAATTATACTTATTCCAGATGTCATTGGGCAAATTATAATCAGTGATACCTTTTTTTTGGGCTTCTCCAATTAAAAAAGCACATCTTGAGAAAGTGTTAGCCGAACGTGGAAATCCCTCAATAGTTATATTACTATTACGCTTCACTAGAAATTTTTTATTTATACTGGATTTATTTAATATAAAAAAGTAAATCCCTGGATGTTTTTGGATTTTTAATCTAAACCACCAATAAATCCCCGGATGTTTTTTTAGCCAGCCATGTATTCTCTTAAAATCCATTTTTTTTCAATGCAGGAATGATTTTTTAAATCTAACGGAAATTTAGAACCGGAATATTTATATTTATAATTCTTTTACTCCTCTATTATGGTATCAAAAAATATGATTTTAATTATGGTTCTGGGAGTTCTTCTTATTGGGGGCTGTGCAACCAATAACATAGAAAAAAATTCCCATGTAGATGGAAAAATAGTTGACTATGATAATAATCAAGAAAAATCTGCTGAAATTACATCTGAAATGGTTTCAGAGCATGATTCAACAGATGACTGCTGGGTTATTGTTGATAATAGTGTTTATGACATATCTTCGTTAATAAGCAATCATCAAGCTAACAAAATCAGTCTGGAAGCATGCGGAAGAAGCATGGATATACTAATGCTTAAAGAGGAACTTGAGTTTGATAATATCCAGAAGGCCAGAGGCAGATTACAGGATTATTATAAAGCCCCATTATCTTCTTAATTTTTTATTACTTTTTCTTGACGAATATCTGGATTTTCAAAGCATTTAAATATTAGTTTTTAAGGACTAAAATAAAAGAGGCGAGAATATGTTCATGAAAAAGTTAACTATGGCTTTCTTTATCCTGGGAAGCTTGATTGCATTGTTTAATGGTCCCTTCCAATTAATAGAAGGGATTGAGCCGTTCATTTATGCTCTTTTGTTCTTTTCGGGCGCATTTATAGGTTTTTTTAATGTAACTAAAGACCAGGAAATTAAGTTTTTTACTGCTTCAATTTTATTTATTCTTACTTCATTTATATTCAGGGATATGCTTTTTGCAGGGAGCCAATCTCTTGAACCTGTCAGAACAGTATTATTTAATTTTATCATTTTTGTAAGTTCAGCCGGCTTGCCCGTAGCCGCGCGCTCAATATTAAACATGGCTTCGGAAAATGATAATAAAAAAACCAAGGCAAAGGTAGAGAGCCCTTATATGGGTCATCACAGGGCATGGGATGGTATAATCCTTTTCTCGGTTTCAGCTATGTTTATTATTTTCGTATTAAAGCAATTGTTTGTTGTAGAATCCTATGAGAGGATTTTACAAATATCTGATTTTATAATCTGGCTTATTTTCATGGTAGATTTGCTTTTTATTTATGTGAGATACAGGGAGTTTAAACCCTTTGTAAAGAATGCATGGCTTGATATTATAGCTGTTATACCATTTGGTCTTTTAGCTTCAGGACTGGGCCAACTTGGAAGATTGGCCAAATTGGGTAGACTCGTTAAGATATTACGTATTTTTGCTAAGGCTGGTAAAGCTGGAAAAGTTGCAAAGTTTGCCCACCTTAATAAAATGATTAAGTTCTTTTCAGAGGATTCTTCATTCAATAAATATATTTATCAAGAATCTAAAAGCAATAAAAGAAAAAGCAGTAAAGGCAAAAATAAAAAAAAGTGATGATTTAAGAATCATCGCTAGCGCTTTCTTCACTGGATGGTTCTTCTTCTTTTGCTTGTTGTTCTACAACTTCGTCAAGCTTAACCTTAAAATTAAGATTTTTTCCTGCTAATGGATGGTTTATATCAAGCATGAAGGTCTCTCCCTTATCCTCTACT
>JBNJGP010000105.1:0-7480 GCA_051747805.1 Candidatus Muiribacteriota bacterium | reverse complement strand
CTAAAGAAGAAAAACCAGAAGAAGAAACTAAAGAAGAAAAACCAGAAGAAGAAACTAAAGAAGAAAAGCTAGAAGAAAATAATGAGGATGATGTAAAAATAAAGGGCGAAGACGACGTTGAAGTAATGAGTGAGGCTGAGATTAGAGAACTGCTTGGTGATGATGAATATATAAAAACTCGGAAATAAAAAGAGCAGTGACCGCCCCCACACTTACTTTTCTTTAGGCCTGACCACAAAAGCCTTTTTAAAAAATTTGCTAAACTCAAGATATAATTCTATAATTTTCAATTTGCTCAAAAATCCTGTATGAAAAGTCATGCACTTGATAATGTCATAACTTATAGTTCTATTGTTACCGGTAAAATATTCATATTAATTTTTTATTTTCAAAATACCGACAAAAAAGTATCGAAGATAAATTATCCGGAGGAAACAATATGCAGAAAAACATAGATAATAATAAAGTTATAAACATGTCAGAATTGTTTAATAACAGCGATGATTTGGAGATTGTTCATAAAATTGATATACAAACAAACGAAGTTAATTTATTAAATGAACCAGAGCTCCTTGGGGTAATATTAACTGAGATTAAATTAAGAAGTCTAATATTGGAAGAGATTAATATATATGCTTTCTGTATTCTTCCATTTCATATATCAATGGTAATAAGCATGAGAGATGACGAAGGCCCTATCAATAAGTGGGTTAAAAAATTCAAAGCTTATATAACTCGTAACTCAGAAAATAAAAAATTATGGAAGCCTAAGTTTAAGCTTGAAAATATTGATAATTGTATGCTAACTTATAAATGTTCTGAAGTTGTAGAACAACCTCAACATATGGGACTAGTTGATGACTGGTATGAATACGGTTTTTCCTTTAAAATATAAAAAAAGAATATTTTTTTTATTTTTAGTATTAAGTATAGTTTCTACAGTAAATTCTTTTCAAAAAATTCCTGAGCAGTTTGAAAGTTATGATTTTACAAATATTGGAAAAGAAAGCTTTGAAGGTCATAATTATCTTAAAGTAAAAAATTCTCATGACGATATTTTTTTTATTTTAAATTCTGAAGGATTACCCAATAACAAAAGTGGATATGGAGGTCCTCTTGAGATTTATCTTGTTTTAAATGAAGATTTGACTATAGTAGATTTAGCTTTAGCCTCTCATGTTGAAACACCGGCGTATGTTGAGCTTATTTTCGAAGAAAAAAATTTCCCTTCTAAATTTGCAGGTATAAAAAATATTGAAGAAATACAGAAAATAGATTCAGTAACACGAGCTACAGTGACGTCAGAAGCAGTGAAATCAAGGGTTGCAACACTTCTGGATTTTTTTAAAAACAAAAAAATTTCTCCCAAAAAAAAGAGTATGAAAATTGAAATTATATCTGGTTTTATTCTTGTTTTTATTTCAATAATAAGTTTTATTTTTTACAATAAAATTCCATCTTATATACCTAAGATTATGTCGCTTTTAGCAGGATTATTTATTTTTCATCACCTTCAGATTTCTATTTTCCAGATTTATAATTATTTTTTGATATTTGATTCAATTAATGCTGTATTTATTTTTATTTTGCTGATTTTAATATGCAACTTAATTTTTGGAAGAATTTATTGTGGGTATATGTGTCCCTTTGGTATTATTCAGGAAATTTTTGGATTTATTGGCGATAAAGTAATTAAAAAATTTATTATTATTAATTCTACATATACGGCGGATAAGTTTTTTGGTAAAATTAATCTGGCATTTATTTATTTTTTATTGATTATCGCGGGTTTTTCTTTTCCTGTTTTTTATATATTTTTACCCGAAAACGAGATTTTAAATTTGTATAGATTATTTGATTTAAATTTTAATATTTTATCTGTTGCATTTATTATTCTTGCAATTTCTCTTTTTGTTACTCGATTTTATTGTCGCTATATTTGTCCTACTGGTTTTTTGTTTGCGCTTATAAGAACTTTTTCGATTTTTAAAACAAAACTTCCGCAGGAGTGTTCAAATTGTGATTTATGTATAAAAAATTGTCCGGTTTATGCTATAAGGAAAAAAGGGGATGATTTAATTATAAAAAATCGTTACTGTATTGATTGCCGGAGATGCCTAAATGTTTGCCCTTCAAAAAACAGCAATTTAAAATGATTTTTTCTCATAAAAAATCCTAAATTTAATTCAATATAAAGCGAGTAGTCAGGCCTACACAAATTAAACCCCGTGTGGTTTTTTTGAGAGGAAAATTTATTACGTGAAAATAATAATTATTTATGATATAATCAAATTATGCCAAATAAAACAATTTTAATTGTTGATGATAATACAGAAAATAGAATGTTAATTGATATTATTCTAAAAAAAGCAAATTATAATATTTTAGAGGCAAGTAACGGCTCCACTGCCTTAGAGCTTCTCAAAAAAAATAATATTGATTTAATATTAATGGATTTACAAATGCCCGTTATGGACGGTTTTGAGGCTACTGAATTTATTAGAGAATATGAAAAGAAAAATAATAAAAAAAATATAATCGTTGCCCTCAGTGCGTATTGTCAGGAAGATGATATAAAAAAAGCCTATGAATCTGGTTGTGATTATCATATAGAAAAACCTATTATTAAAGATGATTTTCTCAGGGATATTCAAAGATTATTAAATCTACATACTCAGTAGAATTTGCATTTTGCTGAATAAAATCTTGATTTTGTTCCTTAAGTGTGAAATAATTAATTCAACTTTGTTAAATATTTTGAGTTTATTAAAAATTAGATGAAATACCGTTAGGCAATGTATTTAGACATTATTATTAAGATTTTTTTAATAAAATTTATTAAACTCAAGAAATTTAAATTTTTAGCTTGGAGGATAAAATATGTTTAAATTCCCTTCAGGGTTATATACTGATGTTAGAATTGAATACAGTTTTGATACAAAAGTTTCTTTTACAAAAAGTGAGCTGAATAATCTTACTGAAAGAGAAAAATCCGGGGCATTTATAAGAATTTTTGACGGGAATCGTTGGTATTACTCAACAACAACCGAAGTTAATAATATTCAAAAAGAAATTAATAAAACTGCACAACTGGCAAAAGAAAATATTAAAATTGATAATCATCCCCTGATACAAAAATTAAGTGCAGAAAAAAATGAAGTATATTTTTTTGAAGCAAACAATATTCGCCAAATAAATGTTGAAAACAAAGTTAATCTACTTAAAACTTATTTTAGTTTTTTTATAAATGAACCAGAAATCACTATGTGGACTTCACATTATATCGATAATTATGTTAAAAAAGAATTTTATTCTTCAAAAGGAGCAAACCTTAAGTGGGATAAGCAATTCTGTGGTGTGAGATTTAATTTCAACTTAAAAAATGAAAATAATAAATTCTCTGAATCTTTTTCTTATGCAGACGACAATTTTGAAAACCTGAATAAATTAAGTAATAGAATTTCAGAAAGAGTTAAGAAATCTATTGAATTTCTTTATAATGCTAAAGAAATAAAAAAGGGCAGGTATAATGTTATTCTTTCGCCTGCTGTTGCTGGGGTATTTGCTCATGAAAGTTTCGGTCACAAATCTGAGGCCGATTTTATGCTTAATGATAAATCAATGAAAAATGAATGGAAAATTGGCAAAAAAGTAGGAGTAGACGAACTGTCCATTGTTGATTGTGGTAAAAAAAGAGTTAATGGCTTCACACCATATGATGATGAAGGAACCCCTAACAGGGGCGAAACTTATTTAATTAAAAATGGAAAATTATCAGGTAGATTACATAGTTCTTATACTGCCTCTTTCCTTGATGAAGAAAAAACCGGAAACGCCAGGGCAATTAATTTTACTTATGAACCTATTGTAAGAATGACTTCGACCTATATTAAACCTGGAAAGATGAGTGAAAAAGATTTGTTTGAAAGTATAAAAGAAGGTATTTATATTGAAACCTATAAACATGGTTCAGGATTGTCCACTTTCACTATTGCGCCCTCTCTTGCTTATTATATAAAAGATGGAAAAATTCAGTATCCAGTCAAAGTTTCAGTTATAACCGGAAACGTTTTTGAAACATTGAATAAAATAAGCGGGTTATCCCATAAATTAGAAATTGAATGTGGGGCTGGCGGCGGTTGTGGAAAAATGGAACAGTTCCCTCTTCCGGTTGGATTTGGCGGTCCCTATGTTAAAATAGATGAAATGGAAGTTATGTGACAGTTTTATGTTAAATTTAGAATTATGGATGGGAGTATTATTATGATTAAAGAAACAGTTCATATGTATAATAAAGAAACTGCAATAAATATAACTAACTCCAGAATTGAATCAGTTAGAAGAAAAAATATAAAAGCTACCGGCATTAGAATTTATAATAATGGTTTTATAGGAGTATCCGGATTTTTAGGAGACGGCTCTGTAGAAAATGCTGAAAAGAAGGCTATTGAAGCGCTCAATAACAAGATTGAATACCCGGGTTTTGTTACTGAGAATTTTAATAGAGAAGAATTTTATGGCAAAGTACCTTTTACAGATGAAGGATTTATAAAAGAAATTGAGGATATATTAAATTACCTGCGCTCAAATTATTCAGATTTCAGTTTTTCTTTCAAATCGTATATTTCTAAGAAGAATATTGAATTAAAAAACTCTAGAAGTGCTTATATGAAGAGTGGTTTTGAAAAGTATAACTTTTTATTTATTTATAATAAAAAAGGTTCTGGAAATATAATGGATGGGATGATATTTGCTGATGGAGCCCATTATGATAGAAATGAATTTCTTGCATGGGCAGATAAAATTTTAAAAGCGCATAACAATAAAGTAGAGTTTCCAGAAAAGAATAAATTACCAGTTTTATTTATCGACCAAAGTGCCTTACTTGGTATATTTAAAAGAGAATTAAACGGCAAAAAGATTGGAACCTCTTCTTCGATATTTACAGATAAAATTGATAAAAATACTTTTTCTAAGGATTTTAATTTGATTAATTGTCGTAAAAAAGAAGAGTTTATTCCTTTTTTTGATATGGAAGGCACAGTTTTAAAAAATGATATTTTTTATTATATTCATGGGGGAAAAATAATTTCGGGGTATTCTGATAAAAAAACCGCTAATAAATATAATATTCCGTTAAGCGGGGGAGCGCATAGTGAGTATGATACAATACCGGAGCTGTCTCCCGGTGGTATGATTATTCCTGCGGGAGAAAAAAATGTTTCTGAGCTAATAAATAACGGACCTGCAATAATTGTATGTATGGCGTCAGGTGGCGATTATGACTCAGACGGTAATTTTGCAACTCCGGTTCAACTTGCATTTTTATATGAAGATGAAGAAATTAAGGGGAGGTTACCTGAATTTTCTCTTTCGGGCAATGTTTATAATATGTTTGGCGAGGATTTTTTAGGTGTAAGCAGAGATAATGTTCATAAATCAACACAGGCCAGATTTACAGTTTTAAATATGAATTTGAACATGGTATAGATAATAAAATAAAAGAGGTAACTATGAATTGTCCGGGCTGTCAAATAGAGCTTCAAAAACCAAGAGCTTTTTGTCCTAATTGTGGAGAAAAACTAACTAATTTAAGCTCCAGAATTGAAAACATTAATTCAGAAAGTAGTATTAATGATATACTTTCTTATTCAATGAAAGCCTGCTGGAGCAATTTATTAAGCTGTATTATTGTAGTAATTATTTCCTTTGCTTTTTTAATTGCTGCAAGCCTGACAATTAATTTAATGCTTACTTTCTTTGGAATACCTGTTGAATCAGGGTCAAGCTATACCAGTTTTATTATTTCACCTATGGCAAACTCAATCCCCGAATCTTTTTACACCTTTTTTATTGTAATGCTCGGTGTTATCTGTTTTAATTCCTACAATGCGGGTGAAAAGTTTCAGGTAAAAAAAATTTTTCAGAAGCTGAGACTTCCTCAGAACAAATTAGCTCTTAATTATCTTATAATTTTGAATTTAATTTATTCGTTTTTCAGCGCTGGAGGCATTAATTATTTTAGAAAAATTTATATTATAAATCAAAATAATTTGATGAACCTGCTGCAGTTTAATTATGTGGTTGCAGGTTTGGTTGCTTTTGTGGTGAGCATTATTTTTTATTATGCCCTTTATTTTGGTTTAATACATATGATTTATGATGAAACAAAAAATTATATGGAGGCTCTAGCTTTTGGCGCCAATTTATTTTTGAAAAATTTTTTATTTATAATAGGTTTTGGATTAGTATTTTTGTTTTTTTCATTTTTTGTAGTTCTCTTTACATTAGGTATAGGTATTTTTTTTATAATGCCCGTTGCACAGGTAGCAACAGTATGTATGTATCATAAGTTCAGGGGAGGAGGTTATAATGAATACAGATTATAATGAAAAAGTAATGGAACATTTTATGAACCCTAAAAATTCCGGAGAAATAAAAAATCCATCGGCTGTTGGCGAGGTTGGAAATCCTGCCTGTGGCGATATGATGAAGATTTTTCTGGATATTGATGAAAATGGAATTATTAAAGATATTAAGTTTAAAACATTTGGCTGTGGTGCAGCTATAGCAACTAGTTCTATTGCAACTGAGATGGTAAAAGGAAAACATATTTCCGAGGCACGTGAAGTAACTAATAAAGCAATTGTTGAAGCTCTTGGTGGTTTGCCGAAACAAAAAATTCACTGCTCGGTTCTTGCAGCAGACGCTATAAAAAAGGCACTTGATGAGTATGAGGGAATTGAACATAATGAAGAAGAAAATGCTGTTATATGTGACTGCCTTGGAATAGATACTGAAACAATAACCGAAGCTGTAGAGCATGGTGCTTTTTCAATAGAAGAAGTAGCTGAAAAAACAGGAGCAACTACAGGTGCCTGTAAAGGCGAACGATGCAGAGAGAAGATTCAAAAGATAATTGACAAGTATGTTTAATTATTAAGAGTTAGCAGGAGGGTATAATGCAAAGAGTTTATCTGGATAATAATGCGACAACTCCATTATTAAAAGAAGTTAAAGAGGAAATTACTAATTTTCTGGATATATATGGGAACGCCTCGTCGCTTCATAAACAGGGAAAAGAGGCCCGGGAAAAGGTAGAAAAGGTTAGAAAGCAGATTGCGGATTATATAGGGGCGGAACCAAGAGAAATATATTTTACAAGTGGGGCTTCAGAGGCAAATAACCTTGTCTTAAAAGGGGTATGTTCCTGTGGTGAAACTTGTTCACAAAGAAAAAAAGGTTCTCCTCATATTATAACAACAAATCTGGAACACCCTTCAGTTATAAATACTGCAAAATGTCTTGAGGGACTCGGGGTTGAGGTTACTTATGTAAAAACTGATAAAGAGGGCATAATTAGTGTTAACGATATAAAAGAAAATATTAAAGATAACACTGTTTTAATTTCTGTTATGCATGCAAATAATGAAATTGGAACCGTACAGCCCGTTAGAGAAATTGGAAAACTCGCAAAAGA
>JBNJGP010000104.1:0-7792 GCA_051747805.1 Candidatus Muiribacteriota bacterium | reverse complement strand
TTAACAACAAATGCTTTTGTTTAAACGCAACCTTTGGTTGCTCTATCATGGAGTGTAAGCGACTCTTTACGGAACTTTAGTTCCTCTAACAGGCAATTTTATTGTCGGTAAAACGAGTGGTCAGGCCTACCTAAAAGTAAAAAGCTTTCAGCTTAGTAAAATCACCTAAAGGTGATAGTAAAGTTATCTAACGATAACAGTAAAGTAAATTAAAATTTACAGTATTTTTGTTTTAATCTTTTGCTGTCAGCTTTAGCTGACTTTACTGTCGATGATAATCGACTTCACTCGACCTTCGGTCGTTTACTGTTGGTTTAAGCCAACTTAACTGTTGTTTAAGTGTCTACAGGTTAAAATTTCTATTTTTTGCTAAACTCAAGGTATAACTTACTTAAAAATATGATATATTAATTTTAGATAATATGCAATTATCTATAAAAAAGCGGAGAGAGCAGAAAGGTGCAGATTAGAGCAAGAGCTTAAAATTTATTACGAAACAAAATCACCAAAAAAATCTTTGCTGGGAATTTTTGCTTCCCCTTGAAACTATTTGTTTTATTTTGTATTATAGTTTTTGATGAAAAAATTAATGATTAACTATAAAAAATGTAAATCTTGTTTTCAATGCGCTAGAGTCTGTCCTGCAAATTTTAAAAAATACAAAAATAGAGTAAAACCTGTTTATAATAACTGTATAAAATGCGGACATTGTATTATGGCCTGCCCAGGTAATGCTATTAACAATAATTTAATTAATAAAAGAAACTTTTCCGAATTCAACAATTCATTTCTTAAACCAGATAAAATCGATGAATTTCTGGGTTCTAAACGCTCTGTCAGATACTTTAAAAAAGATGAAATACCCTATAATATTTTCTATGATATTATTAAAACTAAGTATTTAGCCCCCAGCGCAACAAACAGGAGAGTTTCAAAAATTAAAATCATTAAAGATAAAAATACAATTAATGAAATTGAAAAAATTTCCCACTCTTTTTTTAAAAAATTAAAATTAGTTTTTAATCCATTATCTCTAAAAATGCTAAAAAAATTAAAACCCGACAAATATAAACCTTTTTATAATTATTATAGAAATTTAAAAAGATTTAACAGTAAACTGAATACGCAACAGACCCCAGTATTCAGGAATGCTCCTTATGTTATTGTTCACTACAGTGATAAATTTGAGCCAATGGGAGTTCATGACTGTAATGCCGATCAACAGTATTTAATGATGAAAGCACATTCCCACGGAGTAGGTTCATGTATTATTGGTCTTGCTCTACCTTCAAAAAGAAAAATTGCAAAGAAATTAAAGCTTAAAAATAAAACAATACACTGCTTTACAATAATGGGTTATCCAGAAGTAAAGTTTTATAAAAGAAAAAAAATATAACCCGGAATTTATTTTCAAAATGTTGAATTACTCTAAAATAGCCGGAAAATTTTTCAGTTTCAGTTTATAAACAGCTTCACATCCCAATTCTGAATAAAGTACTATTTCGCTTTTTTTTATAAATGTTGATAAATAAGAGGCCAGCCCACCATATGTAGTGGCATATCTTGCACCATATAAATCATGTAGCTTTTTAAGCAGTTTAGTATCCCGGTTTCCTTTTCCTATAAAAAGCCGGACGCCCTTGCTGGCAAAATATTCCGTATAAGGATCCATTCTTGAGGCGGTTGTTGGTCCAAATATTCTGTTTTCAGTAGGCCCCGCATAAAATAAAGCGCTATTTTTAAAATCAATACTGTCATTATTATCATTTATATAAAGTTTATGGGCTCTATCACGCATAACATAAACAATGCCGGAAATATAAATCTTAGTGTTGCAGGGAGCATTTTGGATTTTTTCTAAATCTTTTTTACATGCATAAAAATTCAGTTTCATATTTTCCTCTTCTCAAGCTGTGACAGTTAAAACTTAAAGCCACAATATTATTTGCAATATGACTTGGAGCCTTAATAATTTTAATCCCAAATACTGTATTACCGTAACCGGTTCCAAATATACCTGTCTGATTTTTATTTATTTTATTTTTAATTTTATTTTCAAAATTATTTTCTTTATCAAAAGAATATTTTAGAAGCGCAAGTTTAGAGTTTAAACAGGCCTTTTCAATATTGCCCCCGATACCTATACCTAAAAAATAGGGTGGACATGCTTTAGCTTTTACTTTTTCAATAAAAAAATGATTTATATGATTTATAATTTCGTTTTCATCGCTACCCGGCAAAAGATTAAGCACACCTGAAACATTTTCACTACCCCCACCTTTTATTAAAAATGAAATTTTAAGCCAGTTTGTTTTTACCGGGTTGAAATGAAAAAAAGGTGGTAAATTATTTTCTGTATTTTTCCCTTCTGTATCTAACATTGATTTTCTAAATTTTTTGTCTTTATAGGAATCTTTTAAAGCTTTTATACAAATTTCTTTAATTTCAATAATATTTTTTAAATTTTGAGGATATTCAATAAAAAAATTTACAAATCCTGTATCCTGGCATAATGCCCACCCTTTTTTTGAGGCAATTTCTGAATTTTTTAGAATTTTTCTGATATAAAATCGTTCTTTTGATGACTTAGATTGCTTTACTATATTTTTTAAAAACACAATATAATCTTCGGACAAAACAGTATTAGCACTAATAAGCTTATTATACAAATTATTATAGATTTCTTTTTCAAACTTTGAATAATTCATATTTTTATAATCCACTTATTCTATTAACCTGTGTTTTTGTCATTTTCTTTATTATTTCATTTTCAGAGGCAATTAAAATATTTTTTTTAGTTCTTGTAATTGCAGTGTATAAAAGCTCTCTGCTTAAAACAGGATTAAATTTTTGTGGAAGTAAAATTAAAATATTTTCCCACTCTGAACCCTGACTTTTATGAATTGTAATAGCATAAGCTGGTTCATAAGAGGGCAATCTTGCCGGATTTATACTTCTAAAACCATTTTCTGAATCTTCATCTTCAAAAAAAGCTTTTAAATTACCATCTTCATCCCTTAAAAAAATTCCAGAATCTCCATTGAATAATTTTATGTTATAATCATTTTCCTTAATAATTATTGGCTTAAACTCATAAACCCCATTTTTACCTAAAATATCTTCGATTAATTTGTTAATATTCTGCACACCGGCTATTCCCTTGCGCAACGCACAAAGTATTTTAAATTTGTTCATATAATTGAAAATATCTCTAATATTATAATTTTCTTTTTTAAAGTTGAAATATGTTTGTATTATATCTTTCAGATTTTTCCATAAGCTTTTGAAAAAATAATTATCAATATTCACGTTTTCAGCACTTTTATCATTAAGAATTTTAATAACATTTTCAAAATCTCCGTTGTTTACGGAGTAGGAAAGTTTTTTTATAGAAGATTTGTCTGTAAACCTGTGACTTTTTTTCAGTTCAACAATAGAATTTTCAATCCAGCCATTTAGAGAAGTTTTTCTAGAATTATATGACAAGTCAATATTCTGATTTAATTCATGTTTTATGAAGTTTAAAAATGGATCGGTAAAAGAATCCACATTTTCATCTCTGCATATATCTCCAAAAACTGAACCCACCTCAACTGAGGCAAGTTGATTTCTATCCCCTAAAAGAATTAACTGAGTTTTAGCATCAAGAGCCTGAAGTAATTTTGCCATAAGAGGCAGGGCAATCATTGAAGCCTCATCCACAATTACAATGTCATACGCAAGAGGGTTTTCCTTATTGTGCCTGAAACTGGAAGAATATCTTTTTGAACGCAGTAATCGATGAAGAGTAAATGCTTTTTCTGGAAATTTTTCTTTTATTTCATTTGAAATATTCATTTCTTCTTTAGCCTGTCTTATAGATTCATTCAGCCTGGAGGCGGCCTTTCCAGTTGGAGCGGCTATTACAATTTTTTTGTTAATATTTATTTTCAGCCATAAAGCGATAATTCTGGAAACTGTATGGGTTTTTCCGGTTCCAGGCCCCCCCGTAATCGCGGTGAATTTTTTTGATATACTCACAGCAGCCGCAATTTTTGGCCAGTTTATGCCATCTTCCCGTTGAAACAAAGAAGAAATAATGTTGATAATGTCTTTTTTATCTTTATCAAATTTAATATGTATTTGCGTTTTTTCCAATATTTTTTCTTTTATAATTTTTTCATAATTAAAATACTTCTGAAGATAAATTTTCTCATTATGGAATATTACAGGTTTATATTGATTTTCACTTCCAATAATCTCGGCTTTATCAAAAAAATTATCCCAGTTAAACTGAAAGTCAAATCCGGATTTTTTTATAAAATTATCTAAAAAAATTCTATCTATACAAGTATGGCCTTCACGGCTGAAACGGCTTAATGAGGCTCCGGTTAAAAATGCCTCCTGTTTAAAATCTTCTGAAAATTTCTGAAGAAATAACCCAAAATGAAAATCAATCAGCTCAAAATCATCAGAAGTTTTTATAAAATTTTTAATTTGATTAAAATATGAATTCATATATAAAAAATAACATAAAAAACTAAAACTTGGCAACTTTAAAAAAATTTGCTAAACTCAATTAAATAAATTATGAAAAATTTTTTTAAATATTTCTTTATATTGATATACCTTTCTATAATTTCCTCTTTTTTCTTTTATTTTGATTATATTTATTCTATAGAATTTATTAAAAGTTTTCTAACCTTTAATTTTCCAGATCATTATATAACTACAGGCCTGGGCATTTTTATTACCATTTATTGTATTTTATCAAAAAAACTCTTGTTTATTCCTCTATCATTTATAATCGTCGGGCTTCATTATTATTCTTTTGCATTTTATGCCGATATCGAAACTAATACAGGAATTTTTATTTTAGTTTTATTTTGTTTTTTATTTTTCAGATATTTTTTTCTTCACTCAAAATACTATATACCCCTTTTGCTACCTTTAATTATAACTGTAACTGAGCTATTAACAGACGGTTATTTTTTGAATTTATTAATTGATATTACGGGATTAAAGTTAATTGGGTTTTATAATAGTTTGTTTTTGATGGAAAGCTCATTTTTAATGTCTGATAATATTCAATTAACAATTATAAACGGTCTGTTTCTTTTTATTTTTATAGCAGTAATTTTTTTAATTAATAAAACACAGTATATTTTTTTCTCATTATTTTACATTATTTCAGCTTTAATGATTTATTATAGTTTTTTTATAAAATATATTTTAATTGAAAATCAAACATATATATATACTTTACACTCAACAGCGCTTATTTTTTCAATAATAAACCTTTTTTTAGCTGCTTTAGACTTTGAAAAAGGCGGTAAAAAAATAAAAATAAAAAAAAGAAAAGGGAAGCTGCGATTAATAGATAAAATAAAAAGAAAAAAAGAAAAAACATTTGTGCTGAGTCCTGACATATTATTGATAAATCCTGAAATTGTAAATGATTCATCAGATAATATAAATTTTTACGTACATTTTAAAGTATCTGAAGATATAAATAAATTTGTAACTCCCGAAAATAAGCCGAAACTTTCAAAAGCCCAGGTGTTTTTAAAGACCTGCAGGCTTCCAAACTTCAAAATTACCCTTGGGGATGATTCTAAAGTTCCTGATGGAGTTCCAGAAAATTCCGCAGAGGCAAATGTAATATCTGTTTACTATAAACTAAAAAATGAATATTATAACCCTGTTGTGCTTTCAAACAATGACTCTATAATCTACTGCGCCGAGAAATACAAATTAAAATTTCAAAAACTGGAAGATTTTTTATTATAGGTTGTCGTTGAGGACACGAAAATAATAGATGAAAAAATTTTTTTCTATGTTATAATTAAAAAATAATAATGTTTTATGAGGTGTATAATATGGCTGATAAAGTGAAAATCACAGAAACAGTTTTAAGAGACGCTCATCAATCTCTTCACGCAACAAGAATGAGCATAAAAAATATGGAACCGATTCTTGAAAAACTTGATAAGGTTGGTTATTACTCGTTAGAAATGTGGGGAGGAGCTACTTTTGACTCCTGTGTCAGATATCTAGGCGAAGACCCATGGGAAAGAATTACAAAAATTAAAGAAAAAGTGAAAAACACAAAACTTCAAATGCTACTCAGGGGACAGAACCTGGTTGGATATAAACATTATCCCGATGACCTGGTTGAAAAATTTGTAAAACATGCCGCCGAAAGAGGTATTGATGTTTTCAGAATTTTTGATGCCCTGAATGATGTAAGAAATATGAAAAAAGCGATTGAAGAAGTGAAAAAAAATAATAAAATTGCAGAAGGTGCAATCAGTTATACTACAAGCCCTGTTCACACAAATGAAAAATATGCAGAACTTGCCACACAACTTCAGGATTTAGGATGTGATTTAATCTGTATAAAAGACATGGCCGGTTTATTAAGCCCTAAAAATGCTTATGAACTTGTAACCATGCTTAAAAAAACAGTTAAAATACCAATTCATCTGCATGCACATTATACAAGCGGAATGGCCTCATCCGCCTATCTTGCCGGATGTCAGGCTGGTGCCGATATAATTGACTGTGCTGTTACAAGCATGGCATTTGGCACAAGTCAACCAGGAACTGAAACTATGGTTGCATCTCTGGCAGGTTATCCATTTGAAACTGGTCTTAATATTAAAGAAATTGCAGAAATTTCTAAGTATTTTAAAAAGATAAGAGAAACTTCTCTTTCACCTTTTGAATCCCCGGCAACCGGTGTTAATGTAGATGTTTTAGTAAATCAAATCCCTGGGGGCATGATTTCAAACCTTGCAAATCAACTTAAATCTCAGGGAATCCTTGATAAAATGGAAGAAATACTGCAGGAAGTTGTACAAGTTAGAAAAGACCTGGGCTATCCACCACTTGTTACCCCAACAAGCCAAATTGTCGGCTCTCAGGCTGTATTTAATGTAGTTATGGGAGAAAGATACAAAAACATTCTTGACGAAACAAAAGAATATTTAAAAGGAATGTACGGCAAACCGGCAGGTGAAATTGATGAAGAGCTTAGAAATAAAGCCCTTGGTGATGAGAAAAAAATTGACTGCAGACCGGCCGATTTAATTAAACCAGGTTTTGATAAATATAAAAAAGAATCTGAAGATTTTGCCCAATCTGAAGAAGATATTCTAACTTATGCGCTTTTTCCACAAATTGCAGAAAAGTTTCTAAAGGCTAAATATAATAACACACTCCATGAAGTTAAAGAAAAGCCTTTTGGTATTCCAAAAAGTGTTGATGATATGAAAAAACATAAATTGTTTGTAAAAGTTGCCGAAAACGAGTATGAGGTTGAGGTTTTTGAGTAAAATTATAATATAACATTTTTTAATATAACTAATTTAATAATACTAAACTTGAGTTTAGCAAATTTTCTTAAAAGGCTTTTGTGGTCAGGCCTACATAAAAGTAAAAAGCTTTCAGCTTAGTAAAATCACCTAAAGGTTATAGTAAATGGTCTACCGACCATGTAATAATGTGAGAGCTACTTTTCGCAGCGAACAGAGTGCTTATAGCACGTGTAGAGCTCGTTTCACTCACGTTTAGAGCAAGCTTTGCTTGCGTTAACAACAAATGCTTTTGTTTAAACGCAACCTTTGGTTGCTCTATCATGGAGTGTAAGCGACTCTTTACGGAACTTTAGTTCCTCTAACAGGCAATTTATTGTCCTCTCACTATTTCTAAACTGTCAGCTTAAGCTGACTTTACTGTCGATGATAATCGACTTTACTCGACCATTAGTCGTTTACTGTTGACTTTAGTCAACTTAACTGTTGTTTAAGTG
>JBNJGP010000103.1:0-7834 GCA_051747805.1 Candidatus Muiribacteriota bacterium | reverse complement strand
CAGAGAATTTGGATAGCGAATCAGGATATATAGACGATATAATAGGATTAATTAAAGATGATACTGATACATTCATAACAGATATAAAATCTCAAAGAGATGATATCAAATTCGATAACAATCCAGAAATTGTTACTGAAATAACAGAAAATGATATTGGAGGTAAAAAATGGGGGTTGTTAGATAATTCAGGTTCTATGATTTTTATTATTTTTAATGGAAACGGCGATAACTGCACAGTATATTTTGAAGACGAGGGGGATTCAGGAGTAATGGATTCTTATTATATTACTTCAGAAGTGGTGATTTCGGACGGAAAGGTAAATATTACAGAAAATACTAATTTATCTGAGATCAGTTTTTCATTAAAAGATAATGATATATATTTTTCAAGTATTAATCCAGATGGATTTCAAGAATATGAAACTGAAATTGTCATAGTTAAAGATTTCACATCAAATGAAATATCAGACAAAAAATATTATATAGGACAACAAAATGATACATCAATAACATACGATAGCGATAATTTTATTGAATTTACCGATGGAACAAATTTCAATTCAAAAATTGCAGGAACTACAACAGATGGTACTTATACTATAAATACTGATGATGGTATAAAATTAATTGATAGTGAGCCTTTAATGGAACTATACAAAGGTTTTGAAACAGAAATAAACGGAAAAACAGTTTTAACAGTTATTATGAATGATTTAGAAAATCACCAGCTTACCTATACAAGTGTTTCAACTGAAACCGGTTCAATAACTTATTAAAAATAATTCTTAAAATATTTTTTTAAAAAGCCCGTTTTTATAGACGGGCTTTTTATTTTTTTTTTTTTTTGCAATTCTCAATTTGGCAGAAAATCCTTTATCGGTCAGGCCGACCTCTGCGGGTTTAAACTCGGGCTCGGCACTGCCCTCATCAAAACAAGATTTTTCTCTTTTTTTATTGAGAATTACTGATAAAGTTGCTAAAAAAGGTATTATATTATAAAATATTTAATATGCAGAAAAACATAAAAATATCCACAGATAAACATCAGGGACTTTATGATATAACTTCTTCTGTAAAAAAAGTTGTTTCTGATTCAAATATAAAAACTGGAATCTGCTCTGTTTATGTAAGAGGAGCTACCGCAGGTATTATGATTCAGGAAAACTGGGATCAGAGTGTTCAAAATGATGTAATTTCTCTGCTAAGTAAATTAATTCCAGACGGTGTATGGGAGCATGATAAACAGGACGGTAACGGTGATTCTCATCTTAAAGCTGGAATTATAGGGCCTTCTGAAACAATACCTTTAATTAATGGCGAACTTGGTCTTTCAACATGGCAGAATATTTTTGTTTGCGAATTTGACGGTCCACGCTCCACCCGTGAAATTACCCTTACATTAATTTCTACATAAAAAAACCGCAGGTGAAATTTTGCAGTTAGAATATACTTTATATAAAAAAAATGAAGATAATGCTGATATAAACATATATTTTAATACTTTTTTAAAAAATTTTAAATTAAATGCAGATAAACCAGAAACAATTTTTTATAAAAAATCGATTAATAATCAGAAAATTAATTTTTATATAAATGAATTCTGGACTTCAAAGCAGAGACAGGGCTCTTCACTTCATGAAATTTCATATAGAGCATGTTTTAAACCACAATTACCTGAATTTTTTATTTCCAGACTTACAAAAGAAAATGATATTGTATATGACCCTTTCGGTGGCAGGGGAACCACAATTGTTCAGGCAGCGCTACAAAATAGGATTGGATGGGCAAATGATATTAATCCCTTAAGCAAAATTCTTGCCTCTCCAAGATTAAATCCACCCAGTTTAAAAGAAATCAAAAATAGATTAGATAATATTAATTTAAACGTTGAAATAAATTCAGATATTGATTTATCTATGTTTTATCACTCTGACACACTTAAGGAAATACTCAGCTTAAAACAATATTTTATAGAAAAAAACGGAAAAAGCGATTATATAGATAACTGGATTCAAATGGTTGCAACAAACCGTCTTACCGGTCATTCAAAAGGTTTTTTTTCTGTTTATACTCTTCCACCAAATCAGGCGGCTAGTCAGAAACGCCAGGTAAAACTTAATGAAAAAAGGAACTTAAGTCCAGAGTATAGAAATGTAAAAGAACTTATTTTAAAAAAATCAAAACAGCTTTTAAAAAAAATCTCTACGGCAGAAATAAAAATTTTAAAAAATAATAGTAAAAAACATAAATTTTTCTGTTCTGATGCAGCAAATACCGATAAAATCCCCCCGAACTCGGTTTCCTTAACCGTTACTTCTCCGCCATTTTTAGATATTGTACAATATTCAAATGACAACTGGTTAAGATGTTTTTTTAATAATATAGATGATAAAAAAATAAGTAAAAAAATAACTATGTCAAAAAAAATAACAGATTGGGAAAAAGTTATGCAGCAGGTTCTTTTTGAACTTTATAGAATCACCATACCGGGTGGCTGGGTATGTTTTGAAGTAGGTGAAGTTAAAAAAGGAAGTATAAATCTTGAAGAACATATTGTACCTCTTGGTATTAAAGCTGGATTCAAGTGTTTTGGTATTTTAATTAATAAACAGAAATTCACTAAAACTGCAAATATATGGGGTGTAAACAATAATAAAGGCGGCACTAATTCTAACAGAATAGCAATATTCTTGAAAAAAAAATGATTTTAAGTTAATATTTTATTTGAGTTTAGCAAAAATTCTCAGGAGGTTTTTCTTGAAAATAAAATTACCTTTAATATTTTTACTCTGTCTTTTTATGCTGGCTTCAGCAGGATGCAGAAAACGTAAACGAACACAGACTATTGAGTATTTTGATAAAAACGATGTTAAAATTATTGAACATACCACAGAGGAATTAATTTTAAAAAAAGAACTACAGAGACAAAAAGAGGTTACTCCTGTTATAACAATTGGCACACCTGAATTTCAGGAAAATAACCAGGAAGAAGAGGATTGAAATTAATGAAAGAACATACATATAAAAATATTGGCCATGAATTCATCAATAAAAACACCGTTGAATTCTGTGTATGGGCTCCATTAAGGAAAAAAATTCAACTTCATATTTATTCACCTGTAAATAAAATTTATGATATGAAAAAAGACTCATTTGGTTACTGGAAAACCCGGGTAAATATTAGCTCTGACGAAATAGAATACAAATATTTAATTAACCAAAAAAACGAGTTCCCCGACCCAGCCTCTTTTCATCAGCCTGATGGAGTTCATGGAAACTCTAAAACAGTTAATTATTCAAATTTTAACTGGAGTTGTTCTAATTTTAAAAACAAAAATTTAAAAGACTATATTATTTATGAACTTCATATTGGAACTTTTACAGAAAAAGGAACTTTCTACTCTGCTGTTGATAAAATACCTTATTTAAAGAAACTTGGAATTAACGCAATTGAAATAATGCCGGTTAATCAATTTCCAGGAAAAAGAAACTGGGGATATGACGGTGTTTACCCTTTTGCTGCCCAGAATTCCTATGGTGGTCCAGATGGCTTGAAAAAACTTGTTGATGAATGTCATAAAAATAATATAGCTGTAATTCTTGATGTTGTTTATAATCACCTGGGTCCAGAAGGAAATTATTTACCACAATTTGCATGGTATTTTACCGGCAAATATTCAACACCCTGGGGTAATGCAATTAACTACGATGATAAGTATAATTACGGAGTTAGAAATTTTGTTATAAAAAATGCTCTTCACTGGGTTAAAAACTACAGAATTGATGCCCTCCGTCTTGACGCTGTTCATACCATTTTTGACTTTGGAGCAAAACATATTCTGAAAGAGTTAAATGAAAAAATTAAAGATTTTTCTAAAAAAGAAAACAGAATAATTCACCTTATAGCAGAATCAGACTTGAATGATACAAAAATTATTGATAGCGAAAAAAAAGGCGGTTACGGGTTATGCAGTCAGTGGTTTGATGATTTTCATCATGCCCTTCATGCTTTTTTTACCGGGGAAAATAAAAGTTATTATCTTGATTTTGGCAAATTTGAACATATTCTGAAAGCATATGTTTCTGGTTTTGTTTATTCTGGTAATTATTCTGATTTCAGAAAATGTAATTTTGGAAACTCCTCAGAACATATAAACCCTTATAAATTAATAACATTTATTCAAAATCATGATCAGGTAGGCAACAGAATGAAAGGGGATAGATTATCCACGCTTGTTGACGTTAAAACTTTAAAATTCATGGCTGCCGCATTAATTTTATCACCATATACCCCGATGCTTTTTATGGGTGAAGAATATGGAGAAAAAAATCCTTTTTACTACTTTGTTAATCATAATGACCCAAAACTTAATAAGGCAGTTTATAATGGCAGAAAACGTGAATTTAAAGAAAACAGACATAAAAATATTAAAATTCCAGACCCCGCCTCCGAAAAAACTTTTAATGAATCCAGACTTTGTTTTAAAGATAATTCGCTTCTAGAACTTTATAAAAAATTAATTAAAGTAAGAAAAAAATATAAAAGCTATATTAGTCAGAAAAGGTCGAATATTTCAATTAAAACCCGCGAAAAAACTATTTATATTTTATATAATAAAAAAAACAGCACCTTTAAAGTTATGCTGGATTTTGAAAATCTGGAGTTTAATTATGAGGTTTTAAAATGAAAATACCGGTTTCAACATATAGAGTACAGATTAATCCAGATTTTGGATTCAAAAAAACTGAAAAAATCATAAATTACTTAAATGATTTAGGAATTTCAACTTTGTATGCATCTCCTATTTTTGAGTCCATTACCGGAAGCAAACACGGTTATGATATTATTAACTCAAATAAAATAAATCCTGAGCTTGGCGGCAAAAAAAAATTCATGGCGCTTGTAAAAAGAGTAAAAAAAAATAAAATGACCTGGCTTCAGGATATTGTTCCAAATCATATGGCCTACAGCTCACAAAACGGTATGATAATGGATATTTTTGAAAATGGAAAAAACTCCCCTTTTAGAAATTTCTTTGATATTGAATGGGGCCACACTTATAATCATCTAAGAGGGAAAATTGTTGCACCGTTTCTTGGAGGCCATTATGCAGACTGTCTTCATAACGGTGAATTAAAGCTTATTTATGATAAAAAAGGCCTGGCAATTGATTATTATGGAAACAGATTTCCCCTGTCTCTGAAATCATACGCTAAAGTATTTTCTAATAATATTGTTGAATTAAAAGAAAAACTGGGCAGAAATGGTCAGGATTATTTTATTAAATTCATGGGTATATTAAATTTTTTAGGCTCATTCAACGCTATGGATTCAGATGATACATTCTATCATCAGATTCATCCCGCAAAATTAATGTTATGGGAATTATATAATTTAAACACAAAAATAAAAAGATTCATGGATAAAAATATAAAAATCCATAATGGTGAGCCACAGAATCCTGACTCATATGATTTGCTTGATGATATACTGACGGATCAGGTTTATAGATTAACTTTCTGGAAAGTCGCAACAGAAGAGCTGAACTATCGCAGATTTTTCACTGTTAATAATTTGATTTCACTGAGAGTCGAAGATTATGATGTTTTCAAATATACACATTCACTTGAGCTGGAATATGCTAAAAAAGAAATTTTTGACGGATTCCGAATAGACCATATTGATGGTCTCTTTGACCCTGAAAAATACACTAAATTACTCAGGGCTAAATCGCCGCATACCTATATTGTAGTTGAAAAAATACTTGAAAAAGATGAAACGCTCAGAGAAAACTGGCCTGTGCAGGGAACAACCGGTTATGATTTTTTAAATCATCTAAACGGCATTTTCTGTGTTAAAAGAAACGCGGGTACTTTTACCAGAATTTATGAGAATTTTTTAGGTGAAAAAATCAATTATGAACAGCTTGTTACCGAAAACAAAAGATTAATTATTGGCAAACATATGGCTGGGGATATTGATAATCTAAGTCTTCTTATTAAGAAACTTTCTGAAAAAGACAGGCAGGGGCGGGATATTACTCTTTATGCTCTTAGAAGAGCTCTAGTTGAAGTTATTACTTTTTTTCCTGTTTACAGAACATATATTAATACAGAAAACATCTCAGAAATTGATCAGGCCTATTTAAGAAAAGCTATTAATAAAGCAAAAAAAGATATGCCTACCGCCTATTATGAAATTAAATTTATTGAAAAATTCATGCTTTTTGATTTACATGAAACGCTTTCTGAAAAGGAAAAATCTCAAATGGTTCAATTTATAATGAAGCTTCAGCAGTTTACTGGACCTCTTATTGCAAAAGGTTTTGAAGATACTGTTTTATATATTTATAATAGACTTGTATCATTAAACGAAGTTGGAGCCGATCCGAAAAGATTTGGATATTTTCTTGATGAGTTCCATAATTTTAACTTGGACAGAGCAAATAATTTTCCTATAACTATGAATAACACTTCCAGTCATGATACTAAAAGGGGTGAAGATTTCAGAGCAAGAATTAATGTTTTATCTGAGATTCCGTCTGAATGGAATAACAAAATCAAAGAGTGGAGGAAAATAAATCAGTTTATAAAACATAAAACAGATAAAAAAGATATGCCCACGCCAAATGATGAATACCTGCTTTATCAGGTTCTTCTTGGAACCTTTCCATTTTCTTATCGGAATGATTCTGATTATATAACAAGAATTAAAGATTATATAATTAAAGCAATTAGAGAGGCTAAAGTAAATACGGCCTGGATTGCAAATAATCCAGAATATGAAAAATCATCAATTTCTTTTGTTGAAAAAATATTGAAAGATACAAAAGAAAATACTTTTCTTAAAAGTTTTAAAACGTTTTTCAAAAAAATAGCGTTTTACGGAGCGATTAATTCTTTGTCCCAGGTGATATTAAAAGCTACTTCACCTGGTATTCCAGATTTTTATCAAGGAACTGAGCTATGGGATTTATCTCTTGTAGATCCTGATAACAGACGTGCTGTAGATTACAAAATCAGGAAAAGATACTTAAATGAAATTATAAAAAATAGTGAGGATAAAGAAAAATATATTAAAAAACTTCTTAAAACTTATAAAAACGGGAAAATTAAAATGTTTGCTACCTATCACACTTTGATGCTTAGAAATGAAATGAGTGATTTTTTTGTTCAATCTGACTATATTCCGCTGGAAGCTGAAGGGGAGTTTGAAAACAATATTATTGCTTTTGCAAGAAAACTCGAGGATAATTATATTATTACTATTGCACCCCGTTTTCTTACTAAAGTTACAAAACCTGGGAAATTTCCGCTGGGTAAAATCTGGAGAAATACTAAGTTGAAAATGCCACAGGGTATGTCTTTACATAATATTTTTACAGATGAAAAAATTAACTGTCGTAAAAAATTAAAAATTTCCACTGCCCTGAAACATTTACCGATTGCAGTTTTTAAAGGAAAATTAAATATTCCATAGTGTTCTTATCGGCTCTTATCGGCTCCTATCTGTTTCTATCGACTTAAAATTGTATTACTTCAAAAATCACAAAAAACCGCTTTATAAAGAGGATTATAATCTTTATTGGGTTTAATTTCTATATTGAAGTACTATCAATACTTTTTAACATACGCTCTTAGATTTTTTTGTGATTTTGTTTCGTAATAAATTTTAATCTCTTGCTCCTATCTGTTTTTATCGGCTCTTATCGGCTCTTATCGGCTCCTATCTGTTTTTATCGGCTCTTATCGGCTCCTTACTTCTTACTTCTCACTTCTCACTTTTCACGGCTCTTCTCGGCTTTTGTCAGCTTAAAATTACATTACTTCA
>JBNJGP010000102.1:0-7850 GCA_051747805.1 Candidatus Muiribacteriota bacterium | reverse complement strand
CCTGAATTAAATCTTTTACCCAGAGCTTATAGACGACCAGTTGAAAATTTTGTAAAATTTATTTAAAACATGGGGGTCAGGTCTCCGGAATTCGCAAATCATTTATCCAAATTCCCATAAATAGGGAATTTTGTTTAATTTTTTACTTAAAAATAAATTAATTTTAAAGAGTTTTTTTATGAAAAAATACTATTTATATTGTTAATACCTTTATATAAGGTTTTTGGAATGCGAATTCCGGAGACCTGACCCCTCGATTTTTACGACGGGGCCTTTGGTGCAAAGTTGTATTTGCTGTCCGTTTATTTCTCTTGTGCAGGACATACAAAAACCTGTTCCACAGCCCATTCTTTCTTCATAGGATAATTGTGCTGATATTTTATTATCTCTGATAAATTCTGTGATTTTCTCTAAAAAAATATCTGGTCCACATGCGATAATCCCAGAATATTTTTCAGGATTCCATCTTTTTATTGTTTCTTCCAGAGCATTTCCTTTAGCTCCACAGCTTCCGTCTAGAGAACATATTTCAAATCCTTTTTTATCAAATCCAAATAATGCCTGTATATTATTTATTCCATATATCACATCAAGATTATAATATTTTGCTGCATAATTTATTGGAGCAATTCCCATTCCAGCACCAACAGCAAGAAAATTTTCACATTGTTCAAAACCATTTCCTAAAGGACCAAGAAGGTCTAATTCCTCCTCAGGTTTCAGACATGACATCATTTTTGTGCCTTTACCTTTAATCCTTATAAAAAACTCTAAAGTTGAAAGCGATTTATCGTAATCATAAACGGATAAAGGCCTGTTTAAAACAGGTTCATTTAGCCATGAACGAACCATAAAGAATTCACCGGGATTAATAGTTATTTTTTCTGGTAGAATAATTTTTAAAATAAAATGATAATTATCTAATTTTATATTTTCATTTACTTTTACTTTAATAAACTTTTTCATATTTGCCCCATTTTTTGTATATTATCACCTAAATGTATTGATGTCCAAAAAATTAATTTATTTAGTTAAAACCTAAACTAAAAATAATTTTTCCGAATTTAACCAGATAAAAACTTTTTCATGATTTTCCATACCATTCCAACATTCCTTGAAAATTTCTATCCTTAAAAAATCATTACAGTCAGCATTCAAAATTTTTATAAACACGACAATAAAATGCGAGGTCTCTTCAATTTTAACAACATCTGCCTCAAAAACATTATCATCATTTTTTTCATTTTCATCAGCAAACTTAATAAAATGAGACCTTATTCCAACAAATTCATATTCCTTTTTAAAATCACAGTTTAGCTTCAATTTAATATTACCCCAGTCAAGTGCCCTGACAGTCTTTTTTTTCTTATCAATATCTGAAACTCTGGATAAATTTCTTACACCAGTAATTCTGGCAGCTTCAAGGTTAGGTGGATATTCAAAAATAGCCTCCCTGGAATCATCCGCGATAATTTTACCGTTATCAATAATCATTATTTTTTCACAAATACTGTAAACTTCATCAAGATTATGAGTAACAAAAAGAACCTTACCATCATAAATCGAAATTATTTTTTTAAACTCACTTATAACATAATTTCTTAAATGATTATCAAGATACGAAAAAGGTTCATCAAGAAGGAGTATATCAGGCTCAGTAACAAGCACCCTTGCCAGAGCGACTCTCTGCTGCTGTCCACCAGAAAGCTGATGAGGATACCTGTTTTGTAAATTCTTAAGTTTTAAAAGATTTAAATATTTTTCAACAATTTTTTCAACTTTAGAGTAAGCTAAATCAGAAATACCAAAGGAAATATTTTTAAAAACGTTTAAATGCGGAAACAAAGCATTATTCTGAAAAAGAAATCCCACTTTTCGCCGGGCTGTTAAAACATTAATATTTTTTTTTGAATCAAACAACACTTTATCATTAAGAATAATTCTGCCTCTGTCAGGAGTAGTCAATCCTGCAATACATCGAAGTAACATGCTCTTCCCTGCCCCAGAAGATCCGAGAATACCAGAAATTTTACTCAGAGATTCAAATTCCACCCTAAGTGAAAAATCAGAAAAATTTTTTACAATATTTACACTCAAACTCATTTATTTCCACCATTAAGCATAGATTTAAAATACTGTTTTGAATACCACTTATTAGCCAGACCAACCAGAAAAAGAGCAATCGCAACAATAATAATAACCCAGCTCTGAGCTTTATCCATATTTCCGCTTTCGGCCGCAAAATAAATAGCAATAGGTACTGTTTGAGTTTTTCCGGGAATACTTCCCGCAAGCATTAAAGTAGCACCAAATTCTCCGAGCGCTCTGGCAAAAGCCAGCACAGTTCCAGCTGCTATACCAGGCCATGCAAGAGGGAAAATCACTTTCCAGAAAAGCCGCCAGGGTTTACATCCTAGAGTTTCTGCAGCATCAACATATAATTTATCTATCTGTTCAAAAGAAGCTCTTGCAGTTTTATACATTAAAGGAAAAGCAACAACAGTTGATGCAACCACAGTAGCCTCCCAGCTAAACACAAGGTTTATATCAAATTTATCTAAAAATTGGCCTGCAAACCTGTTTTTACCAAAAAAAACCAGTAAAATATATCCTACTACTGTTGGGGGTAAAATCATAGGCAGAATAAGAATACCGTCTATAATTCCTTTAAATCGACCTTCGTATTTAGAAATTTTATAGGCAAAAATTATACCAGCTGTAAAAACAAAAATAGTCGCAATTAATGCGGTTTTTAATGAAATCCATAAGGGAGTAAAATCTTCAATCAAAATAAATCCTTTAATTTAAATTTTATCAAAACCGAATTTTTCAATCAGCGAATCAATTTTTTCACTTTGCAAAAAAGACATGAAATCATCGGCCAGTTCTTTATTATTAGAATTAAGTAACACTGCAGCAGGATAAACAATATTCAAATCAATATCAGTAGGAGTTTTTTTTATAATTTTAACACTGTCAGAAATTAAAGCATCTGTTTTATAAACAAACCCGGCCTGAGCATTTTTTGTTTCGACATATGAAAGAACAGTCCGTACATTATGACCTTTTACAAGTTTTCTCTCTACCTTTGACCATAAATTTAATTTTTCAAGCATTTTTTTAGCATATGCCCCAGCAGGAACTGAATCAGGATTTCCAACTCCAATATTTTTAATATCGTCTTTTAACAAATCATTGAAATTATTCATTTCAAAATCTTTATGCGTAATCAAAACCATATCGTTGCCGAAGACATTAATTCTTGAACTTGAATTAATTAAATCTTTTTTTTCAAGCCTGTCCATATGAACAGGTGCAGCAGGAAAAAAAACATCAACCGGGGCTCCATGCTGTATCTGATGTTGAAGGTGTCCAGATGGACCAAGATTTAAAATAATTTCAACCTCAGGATATATTTTTTCAAACTCATCCTTTGCATTTTCCATGAAATCAGTTAAACTTGAAGCCGCCGAAATAGTTAAACTATTTTTTCCATTACCTTTAAATATTCCAAACATTGAATAAAGAATAAGAAAAAAAATAATTATTACAATCAAAAACAAAGAAGTATGCAGGTTATTTTTATCTGAAAAAAAATTAATCATAAAAATATTTTACAATTAAAAACCCAAATAATCAAGAAAAGTAAATATCATATATTTTACGACAATAAAATTTTATTATTGCTTTCCTTACTACAATAACTGATTAAATTAAATTTATTTTACCTGAACTAAAAAATAAGAAACTCCCCGTCAATGTTAATTTATTACACCATAAGCCTCAAGGAGTTCCCAATCATTGTAATTTTCAAGGCAACCTTTTATCTAACAAAATAAAGTTTACCAGAAACTGTTTCAAACTTATATAACCCACCTTTTTTTTGATTATTAAAACCTTGGTAATTATTTTTCCCAGAATTTTCAACTGTGAAAGCAGCCATATTTGATAAACTACCACTTGTGGTTTTGTATTCAAAAAGAATTGGATTATTCTTACTTAATTGAAAATAAATATCACCACTCACTGTTTCAATTTCATTTTTTTTATGCTTCCCCTTAGATACTATTTTTATATCTCCGGAAGTTGTTTTAATTAATTTCTCATTACCTTTCAAATTCATTAGTTTAACATCGCCGGAAGTCGAATTAATATCTAATTTATTATATTCAAGTTTTTCAATTTTAATATCTCCAGAAATATTTTTTAATTTAATAAAATCACTTTTAATATTGCCAACATAAATATCACCAGAATTATTTGAAAATTCAACATTATTTACGTTGATTTTAGCAGCCGAATTAATATTCCCAGAAATATTTTCTGCTTTTACATTGTTTAATTTTTTAGAAGGAATAAACATATTGATTTTTAAATTTGATTTTTTTATATTTAAATCTTTTCTATTTCCTGCATTCATAATTACAGATAACTTATTATTATCATTTTTTATTTGTGGTTTAAACCTTGTTTTAGCATCCTCTGCTTCTATTTCCCCGCTCCATGTTACTTCAATTTGTTCATGCTTATCTGATTCAATTAAAAATAATTCAGAGCATATTAGCGAAATTTCAATTTTATCAATATTACCTGCTTTAAAAGATTCTGCAAGTTCAATCATCGCGGTCTCTGTGGAGAATGATTTGTTTTTTTTGGAATTATTATCTTTTTCTTCGGATTTTTTTACCTTATTTTCATCTTCGATACCCGAAAATTTCTTTAATACACTTTTCGCAAAATTTACAATAGACGGAAGAAATCCTTTATCATCCGACTTTTCGATATTCTCTAATAAATCTTCATCAATTTTTACTTTATCCTTATTTTTATTTGTTCCATTTAATGATTGATTTTTATTCCCTTTAGAATCTTCATCTGTCTGACTTTTCTCCGCGCCTTTATTGTAACTTATTCCGGATGAATCAATCTGCACATCTAAATTAGGACTATTTATAAAAATTCCTTCATCAGAAATTTTTATCTGAAAACTTTTTTTTCCATTTGAATTAATTGAAATAGTGTTTTCATTTGTATCAGAATGAAATTTAATATTTCCAAAATTGAAATCAGTTTCCTCTGAATAAGTAAAATTAAATAGTATACAAAATAAAAAAATAAAAAATATTAGTTTTTTCATATATTTCCTCCTAAATGATAAAATAATATGTTCTTAACTTAAATTATAACAAAAGGAATTGTTTAATCAAAATAATTTGGGGTCGATTATTTTACGGCCATGGCGATTTATTATGGGAGTGCCGGCGCCTTGTCTGATAAGTGACTGAATTTTATCTAATTCCACCGGAACAAAGCCACAAAGCATATCGACATTATATTGTTTAAATATATCCATAACCATTGGTGTTGAGGGGCCAAGCAACATTATTCTAGTATTTGGTCCGATTTTATTTAACAGTGATTCACAGGTGTTATTTATAATTGATGTTGATGTTATAACAACAACATCTGCCCAGTTTTTTAATTTATTATCAAAAGTTTGTTTATTTCCAACTCCTTTACCAGCATCTATTACTTCAAGCTCAACATCTTTTTTTTCAAGCATTTTAATAATAGGACAAAAATCACCAACCATTGCAATTTTTGTTTTATCTTTAAAATTTAAAAAATCAATAAGAAAATTATTATGCTTATCTGATTCACATTTTGATGCGTTTTTAAAATTCAAAGCATTAATCAAAGCAAGAGCACAACTTCTTAAAATATTATCCTCTCCTTTTATATTTGTAAGTAAATTCAAAGCATTTTCACCTTCATAATTTTTAAAATCCGAAATCATAGAACATCCATGCTTATTTTCAAAAAAAGTGTAACTGAGTCCCAGTTCCTCTTTATCAGTTAAAACACAGGTATAACCTAATCCAATAGTTAACTTTTTTATTATTCTATTTTCCGCCTCATCTTTAAAATAATCATATAATTTGCTGTTTAAAGACATATCCCCTCCCATTTTGTTTTTTTGATAATCATTATCATTATTTGACAATTTACCAAATTATATTAAAATAAAATAAAATTAGCAAATGTTAAAAGGAGTTAATATGCCTGAAGATTTAAGTTTAGATATTTTAATGTATAAAGCTATAAAGACTAATTTTAAACCGCTCTGGATAAAAATGCTGGATGATCATCAAAAAGATTATAATATAGGAGTTAAAGAAAATATTTTAGATATAGGCTGTGGTTATGGTATTTTAACAGATCTTGTTGCCAAAAAATTTAAAGCTAGAAAAACAGATGCTATAACACTTGATATTAATAAACAGAAAATCGCGACAGAAAAATTCCCACAATATAATTTTTATGTATTAAATGTTGAAAAAATGAATTTTGACAGCAATAGCTATGATTTTGTATTCAGTCGAGGCTCATATAGATTCTGGGAAAATAAAGTAAAAGGATTCAGTGAAATTTTCAGGGTTTTAAAACCTGGTGGTTTTGCTCTTATAGGCGGTGGATTCGGGCATTCAAATCCTAAATCAGTTGTAAAAGAAGCAAGAATAAATTTAGGTAAAATGACTAATACCTCAGGTTCTGACAGCAAACTGCCCTATCCTACTAGAGATGAATTAAAAAATATGATTGTAAAAGCTGGAATTAAAAATTTTGAATTTTCTTCGCCTGATGAACCTGGAATGTGGATAAGTTTTAAAAAATAATTTCAGATTCAGTTTTTTCAAAAGCCTTTATATATCAACTTTTCTTACTAAACTTATTGAATATTGATGATCTGACCCCAAAAAAGGAACCCCCCGGCAATGTAATAACATTACACCTTAAGCCTCAAGGAGTTCCCAATTATTATAATAACAAAATTTTTTTAATTTTCAAAAAACCGGTTTCCGGATATTAATCTTACTAATCTATTTAATGTAACATGTAACCATCTGACCCGATTTTTAAAATAATTATTAGTATTTTAATTTGGTTGCCTTGTCCAAAGCAATTCTGGATACTCACTACTAGTAACTTGAGTCCAGGGTGTATCCCAATTTTCAAAAATTCCAGAATCAATATCAGTTGTTTTAAGATTATCAGTTGTTTCGGCATAATCATCACCTGATACAAAATCGTCTCCAGCTACTTCATAATCAAAATAGGAATCTGTTATAGAATTCTCATTCCAATTTCTTCCAACTAGTCCGCCAGCAAATTCATTAGAAACTCCGGTCCCCAAATCAATTGAACTACTTGAATAACTATAACTTATTGAACTGGTTCCTTTTATTTCACCAACTAAACCACCAATGCTTCCACCATTATTATTAACATTTATAGTAACTCCTCTTGAATATGAATTTTGAATTTCACCATCAAAATCGCTACCTACCAATCCACCTATGCCTGCTCCTTCAGATTCATCAGCATTTATTGTAATATTTCCATCTATTACAGCACAATAAGCGATAGTTCCAGAATTAAAACCAGCTAATGCTCCTACATAACTTCCAGTGGTTGTAATATCAGGAGTCATTAGCGTAACATGTTCTATTTCAGCTCCAGATTCAATTCTACCAAATAATCCTACATCGGAACTAGATACGGAAATTGTCAATCCGGATATAGTATAATTTGTTGCTTGATCAGTACCAGATCCACCAAGAAAACTACCAGAAAACTGTTTAATTGGTTCCCAGCCGTCATCTACGTTATAAGGGTCTATGTCTAAATCAATATCTGCTGTTTGAATGAAATGTTTATCACGAAATCGTCTTATTTTATTTAGTTGATCAGCATTACTAATACCAAATGGTTCGACTTCAGTACCATCGCCTCCATCAAAAATATCCTCTAATCTAACTGTGTGATTTGAATAACCTGTAATATTAACC
>JBNJGP010000101.1:0-7859 GCA_051747805.1 Candidatus Muiribacteriota bacterium | reverse complement strand
TTAGGTGATACACACTCTTGCTTTGAATTCCGCCGTATAACTTGTTCTTTTTCTTTTGCCCATAATTTTTTCCTCCATGTTTTTTTATTATACATCTAACATGAAAGATCTCCTTAGTCAGCGGTCCTATTTTTTTTATCATTATAGAAAATAAAACAAAAAGAAAAGGAGCCATTTTCTACCTGGATAAATAATATATTTACAGATTTACACACAAATTTAAAAATACCCGGGACAGCAATGATTTATTAAACGGATTTTAAATAGTCAACAGCCTCATTTTTATTTTTAAAAATTTTATAAATTTTATCCATCTGCACACTGCTGAATATTTTCTGGGTGAACTCGGATAAATTAGAAAATACAATTTCTGTATTGCTATTTCTTGCAAGTTTATTAATTTGTATAAAAGCTCCAATAGAAGAGCTTGAAAAATATTCAAGTCCGCGGGCATCAATAATTATTTTACAGGCATTTTTATATATAATATTCTGAAAATATCTGTTTATTTCGGATTCGTCCTCCCAGCTTAGATTTCCGCTTATCTTTACAATAATAATATCATTTTCTTTTTTTTCGTTGATTTCAAACATTTTTCCTCCATAATTTTTTAGATAATTGTATAATTATATGTTAAATAACTAAAAAATATTATAATAAAAATAATTCCTTCCCATCTTTCAAGCAAATTTCTTTTAATTCCAGTAAACATGAAAATTAAAAGAAGAAAAACAGCAGCAATATTAATAATAAAATTAAATAAATCGCCCTCTGTTATATTTACGGGATAAATAGTTGATGAAACGCCCAGCACTAAAAAAGAATTAAAAATATTAGAACCAATTATATTTCCAATAGCAATGTCAAATTTATTTTTTAAAGCTGCTATTACACAGGTAATAAGTTCTGGCATTGATGTTCCAAGGGCTATAATTGAAAGACCTATAAAAGTATGGGATATATTAAAATATTGAGCAATATTAACTGCAGATACTACAACAAATCTTCCACCCAGGATAAGACCGGTTATACCAAGAATTATAAGTATAAAATCTTTTGTATATGAAAATTTTTTTTCTGGAATAACATCTAATTCTTCTGGCTTAATGGTGAGAATATAAACAATAAAAACAACAAACATAAAAAGCAATATAATTCCACCAGTTCTGTTTATCTGCTTTAAATAAAAAAAGAACATTAATATAAAAGAGGCAAGTAAAGCAAACGGTATCTGTTTTTTAACAGTTTCTCCTGATACTGGAATCGTTTTAATTATTGACGCAATTCCAAGCACAAGAAATATATTTGCAATATTACTTCCCAGAATATTGCCCAGAATTATTCCAGAGCTTTTTTCAATGCTGGCAACAATATTTACAGTAAGTTCAGGGGCGCTGGTTCCAAAGGCCACTAGAGATAATCCGATAGCTATATTGGGAATATTCATTTTTTTTGAAAAAGAGGCTGCTCCCTCTATAAGAAGGTCTGCTCCCTTTATTAAGGCGGTAAAAGATATAATTAGAATAAATAAATTTATCATTAATTAAAATCATATATTAAACAGATTAGGGGGTCAAGTTTAAACAATTATAAGTATTTAATAATCAGGAAAGAACAGATGATTTTAATTTCTGTCCTCCTAAAGCAGAGGATTTTACAGAAGCAGTTGCAGAGGCAAAACGAGCACATTCAATATAGTTCCAGTTCTGTAAAATACCGTAAATAAAGGCACCATGAAAAATATCACCACATCCGGTTGTGTCAATAGTTTTTGGGTTTAAAACCGGAGGAATTCTAAAGAAAATGTCACCGTCATAGAATAAACTGCCTTTATCTCCCAGAGTAATTCCTGAAAGTTTACAGGGCGGGGTAAATATTTGTCTTAGAAAATCCTTAATATTTTCGTTATTTTGCATAAATTCTTTCATGAATTGATGGGAGGCGATTCTAAATTGAATTTTATCCATTAAATCCAGAATACCTGGTTTTAAAGAGCCCAGATCAATCATAGTGGGAATATTAAAATTTCTGGCTTTTTCAAGAAAATTAAGGGCGGTTTTATTAATTGAGCCGTCAACATGGATAAAGCATGTTTTTTTTAAAATATTGTATATTTCTGATTCTAAAAATTCAGGTTCCATTTTATCGCCTCTAATAGAAAAAACAGTTCTATGACCCGTGTCTTTTAAGGCAACACAAAAGGCGAAAGGAGAGCGTATATTTTTATCAAGCCGAGTATAGCTGGTATCAACTTTATTTTCCCGAAGACGGGAAATAATAAATTCACCAAAGGAGTCACATCCCAATCGTCCAATATAAGAGGTTTTTAATCCCAGCTTAGAAAGTAAAGTTAAGGCTGTACCGGTTGGGCCGCCACCCTGCATCTCCATTGAAGAAAGCTTAACTTTATGGTCGAGTTCTGGATAAACAGGGGTAATTGCAAGATAATCACAGGCAGCAGTTCCAATTCCTATAATAAACTTTTTTTCCATACATAAAATCCTTCATGGTAAAAAACTTTTCATCCTTATATTTTTTGCTAAACTCAAATACTTAATAATAACTTAAACTGTTTATTAATTTATTTATCCAGTTTACTCCATTTTTAACACTGAAATCTTTCGGGATATGGAAAAAACCATATTTATTATTAGAATTATGTGAATATTCTAAGTTAACATACATTGAAAAATTACAAACATAAGTTCCAGCATTATAAGTAAATCTGGAATGCTTATCGGGCTTTATTTTCAATGTTGAATATAATTTTTCAGGAGAATTTTCATTAATTTTTACTGGAGTTTCTTTTCTGGAGTGGGCCATTAAATTATGTGCAGTTCGCTCAATTCGAATTTTTTTTCCTACTGGATATTGGCCTAAACCAAGAATAATATCGGGGTTGCATTTATCAACTTCATCTTTAAACATTTTTTTATTAAAAACAACATCAAAAATTTTAACGTTTATATTTTGATTAAGATTAATTTTAGAAAGTATCTTCTGAGTAATATTTTCATTATAGTTTTTAAAAGGTTTAAAGCCATAAATAAATATTTTCATATATAAATAATTTATCAAAAAAAAATGAATTGGTAAATAAATATTTTTATATTATGCTATTTGGCAAAATAGGGAAATACTTAAAAAATTTGTTTAATCTTTATAAATAAATTAAAATCACTCACAGGGAATTATATAGTTTTAAAATCATAGATTATATTTAATATTTTGGAGGATATTTATGAGTTTTATTAAAGAAATTTCACCTGGGGACGCCCAGGGTTTGCTTAAAGATATTTACAGAGAAATTGGAGGGAAGCGGGGTAAGGTTTCAAATATTATGAAAGTA
The DNA here is from genome assembly GCA_051747805.1 of Candidatus Muiribacteriota bacterium. GTDB lineage: Bacteria > Muiribacteriota > Muiribacteriia > Muiribacteriales > Muiribacteriaceae > JBNJGP01. Next base: position 4,510 of record JBNJGP010000101.1, on the reverse strand, counting down.
CAGAGTCTTGCGCCAAAAGCAATGAAATCACATCTGGATTTATATATGGATTTATTATATGGAAAGTCTAAATTAAAAAGGTCTGAAAGAGAACTTGTTGCAACTGCGGTTTCAAACGAAAATAAATGTGCCTACTGTGTTAATCATCATGCTGAAGCTTTAAAATTTTACTGGAAAGATAATGATAAAATCCAAAGGTTCTTAAAAAATTATTATAATGATGAAATTAGTGACAGAGAAAAGGCTCTTGTAAAATATGCTGTAAAGGTCACAAATAAGCCGCATAAAGTTTGTGGAAAAGATATTAATTATTTAAGAGAGTTTAAATTAAAAGATGATGATATTCTGGTTTTAAATATGATTATTTCATATTTTAATTTTGTTAATAGAATAGCCCTTGGTCTCGGGGTGGAGTTTTCAGAAGAAGAAGTTGAGGGATATGAATTTTAAGCAATTAAAATTTTGACTATAAAAATATATATGTTTATAATAGGTTTTCATTAAAAAAAATTCAGGGGGAAACATGAAAAACACAGCTTTATTTACATTAACTTTTATTTTATTTATTAATTTTTCATTAACTGCAAATCCGTTTAAGGATATTCCAGAATCTCATTGGGCTTATGACGCGGTTTTTGAACTTGAAAGCAGAGGCTTATTTGATAATATTGCAGACGATGCATTAAAAGGAAAAAAACATATTACAAGATATGATGTGGCGGAAACTTTAGCTAAATTTATGGCAAAAAACTTTAAAGATGGATATTCTTCTTATTCTGATAAAGAAATAGAAAATTTTATAAATCTTATAAAGGAATTAGAAGATGAATTATCAATTCTTGGGGTGAAAGCCACATATGTTCAAAATCAAGTTCAGTCTTTAAAAGCAACTTTAAAACGTATTTCATCGCCTGAGGCAATTGCTTCAAGAGTGCAGAAATTTAATGTTTCTGGGGATTATTTACTGGATTATTATGACTTTGATTATGATAATCTGACAGAAAGAGGGTTTAGAAGTTTATACACTATCAATGTACTGGCTATGCCATCACTTGAAAGCCGAATTATGTTACAGTTTTTTAATTCAGATATGCACTGGACAAATACTGCTGGTAATGATGTAAACAAATCTGATTTAATTAAACTGGGTTTTTTACAGATAGATAATTTTAATTTTTTAGGTCTTTATGATTTTGAAAGAGCAACTTTTGGTCGTCAGCCTTTCAGGCTTGGTTTTGGTCTTCCTTTAATGGCACGTGTTGACGGTGTTGTGCTTGAGGGTAAAGATTTCAATATTTTCGGGTTAAGTGAGGACAGGGTAGAAATATTACCTGGAACTTGGGGAGGCGGAGCTTTTTTAAGTCCTAATGAAGCACTGAACACTTATGGATTTGAATATGAGCTTGATTCAGAAATTTCTGCATATTATGTTACTATGAGAAACGGTCTTGCCCAGACAATGTCACCTGATAATCCTGTGGCACCGACAACTTTTAATCCAAATACTCTTGACTTAACAGGATTTACTTATAAAACTTTAATTGATAAAAAAATAAATTTAATGGCAGAATATACTAATTACAATTTTGATAATGATATTATAACCAGTGCTGGTATTACTGATGATTCATTTAATGCTTACAGGTTGAATTTTAACGCTCAAGACTGGAACTTTATATATTCTGTTCATGAGGAAGGAGGGGCACCTTTAGTTTCTCACAGCAGTATTGAACAAAACGATACTAGTTTAATGCGGCCTCTATACCCACATCTTGGTTTTAATGGAAACGTTGAAGATATGTTTTTTAAATATACTACATCTCATTGTGACGGGGATTTAAGTCTTATTTACGAGGATATTAAAGAAAATGAAGGTAATAGTAAAATAGAGGTGATTACCCTTGGGTATGAAAGAAATTTAGGTAATAGTGTTGATTTCGGTGTAACCTATTCAACTCTTACACCAGATTCTGCTACAAGAATTAATGTTATGGACGGACTTCAGGTTCAGCTTGACGATATCACTGGTAATACAGGTACTGCCGGAGAAAGGGCTGATTTTATAAAAATGCAGCTTAGATACAAATTTTAAAAATAGAGGACTTGAATTTTAATGATAGAGTTTTTTAAAAGATTAAAAAAAAATTTTTTAAATATATTATTTAATAAATACAGTTTTAATCCAAAAACCGGCGAGTTTGATTTTAAATCAGCAAGAAATCAGGTCTTGCTTATTGCTACAATTGTTGCAATATTTTTTGTTATATATTTTATTGGGAATAAAATCAGTGCAGGTGATATAACTGGAGCAAAAGTTGACATTACCACGGGCGTTTTGTGGTTTATTATTTTTTTCTGGCTGATTTCATTTCCGCATTCCAGTTTTCCAAGGTATTTTTTTGTGTTTATTACTTCCTTTTATTTTGGCTTTTTATTTCTTACAGGAAATTCTGATCCAAGCGGGAATTTATGGTCTTTTCTTGTTCCTGGAACAACAATTATGTTTTTAGGACTTAAACCGGGGCTTATTTACAGTATTTTTTATTTTATTTTTATAATTATTCTTACAATTATTTTACAGGAAAATTATGCTCAAGTTTCGCTTCCCGGAATTACTTTTATGCGAAGAATGATAAGTGTTTATATAACTTCGACAATACTTGCCGCAATTTATGAAGGAACGTTAAATAAAAACTACAAATGGCTTAACAAAGAGATTAATTTTGGTAAAAAGAAGGCCAGGGAAGCATTAGAGGCTTCAGAGGCTAAAAGTATGTTTCTTGCAAATATGAGTCACGAAATAAGAACTCCTTTAAATGGTGTTATAGGTTTTACAGAACTTCTTGAGGACACAAAGTTAAATAATGTACAGAAAGGTTATGTGGAACATGCCCTTGTTTCCTCGCATTCTCTGCTTGATGTTATTAATGATATTCTGGATTTTTCAAAAATCGAGGCTGGTAAACTTACGATTAATATGGAAGAGGTTAATCTTCATGAGCTTTTAAATGAAGTTAAAGATATTATTGGTTTTCATACAGAGAAAAAAAATCTTGTTTTTAAACTGAATATGCCAGAAAAACTTCCTCAGATAATAGTAACCGACCCTGTGAGATTACGTCAGATTCTTGTTAATCTTTTAAATAATGCTGTAAAGTTTACTGAGCAGGGAGAAATCCAGCTGAAGTTGAATTTTAAAGAAACTGATAGTAATAGGGGAAAATTTTCTTTTTATGTAAAAGATACTGGAATTGGAATTAAAAGCGAACAGAAGTCAAAACTTTTTAAATCATTTTCCCAGGCCGATGCATCAACCACCCGTAAATTTGGTGGAACTGGTCTTGGACTTGTTATATCAAATACGCTTGCCCACTATATGGGCAGTAAAATTGAGTTTGAAAGTGAATACGGCAGGGGTTCTACTTTTTATTTTACTCTAGAAACTGATTTTAAGAGAACTTCAAATAGGTTAAAAGATAAAGAAAAAGCTCAAAAAACAGAAAAAATTGAAGTTGAAAATGCTCCTTCAATACTTGTGGCCGAGGATGTCAAAATTAATATGATACTTATAAAAACTGTTTTAAAACAGGCTGTTTCAAAAGTAAATATTCTTGAGGCAGAAAACGGTAAAGAAGTTTTAAAGATTTTAAAAACAAATAAACCTGATTTAATATTAATGGATGTGCAGATGCCTGAAATGGACGGAATAGAGGCCAGTAAATTAATTAAAAAAGATAAGAATTATAAAAATATTCCCATTATTGCTCTAACTGCCAGTGCCCTTAAGGCTGAAAAAAAGAAATGTTTTGAGGCTGGTATGTCCGATTTTATTCCAAAACCAATAGAACGCGGGTTATTGACTTTAATTTTGAAAAAGTATTTATTTAATGAATCTTCTTCTGCAAATTCTGAAGAAAAAAAAAATAATAAAATTCATTTTGATAAGAAAGAGCTCATTAGTATTATAAACAATAATCAGGAAATTTTTGAGCAGCTTGTTGAAAATACTTTAGTCATGCTTCCTGAGTATATAGCTGAGTTAGAAACGGCCCTTAATAAGGGTGATTTTGAAAAAGCAAAAAATATTGCCCATAAAATAAAAGGAGCCTCGGCTAATATGTTTTTTACAAAACTTTCTGAATTAGCAAAAAAATTACAGAAAATTCCAGATGAACATCCTGAGGCCTTAAATGTTGTTTTTAAAGAAATATTAAGTGAATGGAAAATTATAAAAGATTTGTTGCAATAAATTTTTTTTTAGTATAAATTTAATAACAAATGGGCCAAAGCATTTACATACGCATAAAAAACAATATTTATAATCTGCTTTTTAAAAAAAACAAGGTTTATTATACAGATAAAAATCTTCAGGTTAACAGATTTTTATTTCTTTTTTCTCTGCTTGTAGTAGCTGTTACATCTGTGTTTTTTCTGTTAACGCTTTTTAACCCTGAAATAGCTCTTGTGAAAACTACCTATATTTTAACTTTAACTGGCGTTCTTGCAATTA
>JBNJGP010000100.1:0-7884 GCA_051747805.1 Candidatus Muiribacteriota bacterium | reverse complement strand
AAATGTAGTTGGAATTTCACATATACAGTTTGTTCAGCCTGCACCATGGTGGGGTTCAGCAGGTGCGCCAATCGAGATTAAACTATCTGGTAACGACTGGGAGCTTTTAAATGATATAGCAGATGAATATGTTTATAAATTATCTGATGTAGCTGGTTTATTTGATGTACAAAAAAATATCAGAGAAGATATACCAGTTTATAAATTTGAATTTGATGAAGAAAAAATTGCTCAATTTGGGCTTAGTTATGCTGAAGTTGCAGGAAGGTTAAGAACACTGGTCCATGGTGGTGTAACCTGGGATTTACGAACAGAATTTCGTGATAACAGTTTATTCAGAGATAATAATGTATATATAATTTCACGCTTAAAACATTCAGACAGAACAGAACTTGAGGATATTTTAGAGCTTGAAATGCCAACTAGTTCAGGAGTTTCTATTCCGATTAAAACTTTTGTGGACGTTAAGAAAGATTATGAAACAAACTTTATTACAAAAGAAAATAAGGTGAAAAGAATTATTGTATCTGCACAAACTTCTGATGAACCTTTAAACACCCTTATATTTGGAAAAACTCTACCAGTTTTAAACAGAGTTGAACTACCTGCTGGTATAAACATGGAAGTTCAGGGAGAAGTTACCCGAATGAATAATCAGGTATCTGGTATGATGATTGGATTTATATTTGCAGCTATTTTTGTTTACATGGTGCTGGCTGGTCAGTTTGAATCATTAAAACAACCTTTTATTATGATGCTTTCGATTCCACTTCAGCTTATTGGAGTTTTTGTTGCTTTATATATTACAGGGAACACTCTTAATACAACGAGTGGTAACGGAATTATTGCCTTAGTCGGGGTAGTTGTAAATGCTTCGATTGTTTTAATTGATTATATAAATCTGTTAAGAAGCAGGGGTTTAACTTTAAGGGAGGCGATTTTAACAAGTGGTGAAACCAGATTTCGTCCAATTGTTATGACTGTGGCAACTACGATGTTTGCAATGCTTCCTATGGCCTTATCCCAGGCAGAAGGATCTGATATATATAAACCACTGGCAATTGCATTTATTGGGGGGTTAATAAGCTCATCCATAATGACTTTATATATTATTCCGGTTTTATATAGTGTTTTTGAAGGAGGAAAAAATGAATAAAATAGTTTTTTTAATGACTATTGATTCTTTAAGCGAAAAAGTTCACAAGTTTTTAGAAGATAAGGTTGATATGTATTTTGAAATTCCGGCTGGAAGGGGGAAATACAAGTATTATCATAGAATGAATACAGCTGTATGGCCGGGTGCGGTTAATGGATTTATAATTCCTATTAAAGAAGAAAAATTGTCAGAATTAAAAAATAATATTAAAGAATTTATGAATAGTATTGAAACTGAGCATTATTTTTCTATGATTGTGCTACCTGTTGAAGATTTTATTATGTTTCAAGGAAATATGGAAGTTTAAAAGAGGCGCCTATAGGGCGCCCCGTCTATATTATATTTTCTCAGGATTTTTTTAGTATAACTTCTGATGCTTTAACTATAGGGTAGTTTGTTGGAGCGGCAGTAGTTAAAGGATGAGTTCCGATTTGAGAGACAAATACTTCTTCAGCTCGCATTTTATTTTGAATAATATAACCTAAAATATTAATAAGTTCAGCAGAGGAGTCACCACCAGAAATTTGTCCGCCTACTATTATACCACTGCTTTTAGCTCCAATAAGTTTGACTTTCTGTTTGCCTGCACCTGGAATATTGCCTGGATGTCTGTCAATTCCTTCAAAAATCCCAGTTACAACGTCTAAACCTTCATTTTTGGCTTCATATTCTGTTAAACCAGCTGATCCAATAATTGTGTTTCCAACTTTTGTTGAAAAAATTGAAATAGTTCCATGAAATGATTTGATTGTTGATATACCATATAAATTTGAAGAGGCAACTCTTGCTTCTGATGTAGCAGTTGATGCCAGCATTGTATTTACAGGTTTTCTTGTAATAAAATGAATTCTTTCTGCACAATCTCCAACCGCAAAAACATCATTAATGCAAGTTCTCATATATTCATCAACCCAAATATTATTATTTTTAGCAATTAAAACTGCACTGTTTTCAACACATTCTACATTTGGTTTATAGCCCATTGCTAGAACAACTGCATCAGCATCAATTTCATTATTATCTTCTAAGATTACTTTTTCTACTCTTTCTTTGCCCGAGATTTTAGATATTCCGCTGCCGGTTATTAAGTTTATGTTTTCGTTTTTTAAATGAGTTTCAACATCAATTACGAAATCCTTATCAAATGCGTTTGGCAGAATATTATTTTCTTTTTCGATTAAATAAACATTTTTGCCGTTTTTGGATAGTTCTTCGGCTATTTCTACACCGATAAAGCCGGCTCCAACAACGGCAATATTTTTTAAATTTTCTAATTTATTTTTCATATCAGTAAGATATTCATATTCTTTTTTAATTAAAAAAACATTGCTGAGGGAAGCGCCTTTTAACCATTGTGGATAGTATGGAGTGGAACCTGTTGCTATAATTAATTTATCATAAATAATTTCATTGTTTGAGTTTGAAAAAGCTTTTTTATTTTCAAAATCAATTTCTTCTACACTGTCTATAATAATTTGTATATTGTTTTCTACAAGTTTATTATCAGGAGATATATCTTTATCGACGGAATTTAATGTGTGAAATATATAAGGAATTCCACATGGTGTTAAGGTTTTTTTGTCTTTTCTGACTATTAAAATAGATTTATCGGGATAATTCGCTCTTGCTGTTAAGGCAGCTATTTTGCCTGCCGGGCCACCGCCTATAATTAAAATATCTTTTTTCATCATAAAACCTCCTGAGCTATTTTATATTATATAATTATAATACAATTATACTCGAATACAACAAGTTTTTCAACCTTTGCACGTTTTTCATGAAACTTTTAGCCTCAGGCATCCTCATTCCTTTTTAATTGTTATTTATACAATCTATAGATTCGAATATAAGTGGCGGGAGTAACGGTAACCGGTAATTAATTAAAATTTAATTCAGCATGAAAAATACGTTGATATCTTAGAAAAGATTTACTATAATTAAACCATAAGTTTATAAGTGGATAAGGCTTCAAACGAAGAATTAAGTATTATAAGGGAGTCTTAAAATGAAAAAGTTTTTATCCGTAGCATTAGTATTAACATTAGTTTTATCTGTTTTTGCTGTAAATGATTATTCAGGTGTTTATTCATTGATAAGCAAAAACGAAGGCCAACAGGATTATAAAATAGTTGATGAAATTATTTTAATTCCTCAGAGTCAGAATGAAGATTTTCGTCAGAGGACGGCAACTTATACTGTAGAATCTTTAAATTCACGAATGACTCAGTATTTTGAGTTTGTTCAAATTGACGGTGATATATATGCTGTCTGGAAGGATGATTATGATTCTGCTATTTATCTTGTTGAACATACCAGTGATTTTGAGTTAAAATTAACCAATATCGATGAACCTGATGATGTTTTTTATTTAGTCTATGACAAAACTGAAAATGATTTTGATTATGGACAATACTATTCTTATCTTGAACAGCTTGAAAGCGAAAATTTAAAACAGAAACTGCATGAGCTTGTTAAGAATCATCATTATTTAGGATATACTGGTGCCCGCGAGGAAATGTTTGGTCATATTGATAATGAAAATGGTTATGTTGAAGGTGTTTATACTGGTAAAGTATTAAAAACTTCATCAATTCCTAATCATACAATTATGAACTGTGAACATACCTGGCCACAAAGTAAATTTGGATCAGGTTATTCGTCCTCTAAAAAAAGTGATTTATTCCATCTTTATCCAACAGATTCAAAAGCTAATTCCCGCCGAGGTTCATATCATTTCGGCGAAGTTGTAGATGTTTACTGGTCTGATGGTGGTAGTAAATTAGGCGAAGACAAAGATGGTTACAGAAAATTTGAGCCAAAAGATGACCATAAAGGTAATGTGGCAAGATCTATTTTTTATTTTTCGGTAAGATATAATTTATCTGTTCCTCATTATGAAGAAGAAGTTCTCAGAAAATGGCATGAGCAGGATCCAGTTGATGAAGAAGAATTAATGAGAAACTCAGAAATTGAGGAAATACAGAGAAACAGAAATCCATTTATAGATAATCCTGATTATGTATCGAGGATTGATGATTTTTAATAGTTATTTAATTTTTTAAAAAAAAGAGCTGAAAATTAGTTTTCAGCTCTTTTTTTTTATGTGTGATATTTATTTTAAATTCAAAGTTTCAGCTTCAGAAAATTTAAAAAAGGCTATAACGGGTTGACAAAAATTTTATGAGCCATTCCCATTCCTATGCCTATTCTTGATTCGCCAGAATTTATTATAATAAAGCCGTTGCGGGGGTTGCCTGCAACTTTAATAACAGAACCTACGAATAACCCCATATTGTAAATTTTTTTCTGGAAAGTGTGGCCACCTCTAACTTCAATAATTTCAGCTTTACTATCTTTCGGAAGCACGCTTAACGGAACTATACTCATATTACGACCTCGTTATATATTAGATTTTTTGCACATTATTAAAAATTTTAGCCCTGTTTAATCATCGTCATTTGAAAAGAAAAATTATAATATTTAAATAAATATAAAACTCTTGTTTTAGCTTTAGATATAAAAATTTTCATAAAAATTATAAAAAATTACAAAAAATATGTCAACTTAGGCTTGACATCACTTTTTAAAAATGTTAGGTTAGACTAATAAAATATTATGTTAAAATTAATTAGTAAATCCAGGAGGAAAAATGAAACTCTCTGATTTAAAACATGGGGAAAGAGGTAAAATTATTAATATTAAAGGTAATAAAAACTTAAAACGCAGATTAATGACTATGGGTTTTACTCAAGGGGAAGAGGTTAAATTTGAAAAATTTGCACCGCTGGGAGACCCTGCTGACTATGTTATTAAAAATTATCATATCTCTCTTAGAAAATCTGAAGCTCAATGTATTGAAATAGAAAAATTGGAGGAATAAATGTATGGAAAACCTTAAAATTGCTCTTGCTGGGAATCCTAATGTTGGTAAAACATGTGTTTTCAATTATTTAACAGGTTCCAATCAACATGTTGGAAACTGGCCCGGAGTTACGGTTGAAAAAAAAGAAGGGTATTTTAAAAAAGAAGGTATTAACGTCGAAATAGTTGATTTACCAGGAATATATAGTTTCAGCCCGAATTCTCTTGATGAAAAAATTTCAAGAGATTTTTTAATTGAGGAAAATCCTGATGGTGTTGTACTTGTTGTTGATGCAACAAACCTTGAACGTAATCTGTTTTTACTTGTCCAGGTGCTTGAGTTAAAAAAGAAGGCTATACTAGTTTTAAACATGATGGACGAAGTAAGAAAATCTAAAATAAATATTGATACAAAAGAGTTATCAAAAATTTTAAATATACCTGTTATTGAAAGTGTGGCTTTTAAAGGTGAAGGAATTTCGCTTTTAAAAGATGAAATTTTAAAATTTAATGAGAGAGAAGAACCTGAATTCAAAATAGATTATGGTGAAAGAATAGACGGAGCTGTTAATAAATTTGCAAGTTTTTTAGAAGTGCAATTCCCAAAATACGATAAAAGATGGCTGTCAATTAAAGCTCTAGAATCTGACCCTGATGTTATGGCTATGATTGAAAATAACCCGTATAGAAATCAAATATTAGAAGAACTGGAAAACACAAGAAAAGAAATTGGTAAATATGGTGATGAGCTTGATACTTTCTTTATTGAAAGAAAATTCGGCTATGTTTCAGGATTAACTAAAGAATGTGTGAAAAAATCTCTTGATTTAAAAGTAAGATTAGATATTACAGATAAAATAGATTCAGTATTAACTAATAGATTACTTGGAATTCCCTTATTTTTATTTTTAATGTATTTTTTGTTTCAGTTTGTTTTTATAGCCGGCGATCCAATGCATGAATGGATAGGAGGGATTGTAGAGTTTATTTCGCATTATGCAGGATTATTTTTTAAGTCAGTCGGGTTGCCTGAAATTATTGTTTCTCTGATTACTGATGGTATAATTGAAGGTGTGGGAGCTGTATTATCTTTTATTCCATTTATTGCTCTTTTATATATTTCAATTGGAATTCTTGAAGATTCCGGGTATATGGCAAGAGCGGCATTTGTAATGGATAAACTTATGCATTTATTAGGACTTCATGGAAAGTCTTTTATTCCTATGGTAGTTGGGTTTGGATGTACGGTTCCGGGAGTAATGGCTACCAGAACACTTGAATCAAAAAAAGATAGGATTTTAACAATGCTTGTGCTGCCATTTATGTCTTGTGGAGCCAAGTTGCCTATATATGCACTTTTTGCAGCTGCATTTTTTCCAGAAAGTGCAGGTAATATTGTTTTTGCAATGTATGCTATTGGTATTTTTGTTGCTGTAATTATGGCAAGAATATTAAAAACATTCTTTTTTCAGGGAGAAATATCTCCATTGATAATGGAATTACCTCCATATAGAATTCCGCTTCTTAAAAATTTAATGTGGAAAGTTTATTACAGATGTTCACTTTTTATTAAAAAAGCCGGAACAGTTATTCTTGTAGGTGTTATAGTAATATGGTTTCTTGGAACTTTTCCTCTTAGTGCGGATACATTAGAAGAAACATATCTTGCAAGGGCAGGAAAGGTTATTTCGCCTGTTTTTGCTCCGGCTGGGTTTGGAACTTGGCAGGCTTCTGTTGCTCTAACAACAGGGGTTGTGGCAAAAGAAATTGTTGTTGGAACTTTTGGAACAATATTTGGAATAGATGGAGTTGAAGAAGGTGAAGTTAATTTAAGCCTTGCTTCAAGAATTAGAGAAGCGGGTATTTTCAACAACGTATCAGCGTTTGGTTTTATAGTTTTTTCTTTATTATATGTGCCGTGTTTTGCTGCGGTGGGAGCAATAAAAAAAGAGGCTGGAATGAGCTGGGCTCTATTTACTGCAGGTTATACAACTTTTGTTGCATGGGTGGCTGCTGTATTGATTTATCAAATAGGCAGTTTGTTTTTTTAAAGGAAAATTGGTTAATACCAGCAAATCTCAGTGAATAAATAATAAAGTAAATATTACAGTATTAAATTTTATACTGATAAAGGAACAAAGCGGAACAGTTCTGTTGATTCTTTTATAAATATTTTATTTTTTTTTCTGGTTAAAAAGAGCATGGGGCCTTCCTGCAACGGGCAAATTAATTTTCCGCCGGGGGCCAGGTTTAATGAGGAAAATTTTTTTAATTTATCAACATCTTTTTTATTAATTCCAGCTGTTATAATTATTCTATCAAAAACTGGTAAATTATTATGCTGATTTTTAAAAATATTAAAAGTTTTAAATATTATGTTTTCATATTTATATTTACTTTCTGAAGGAATATTATTAAGAAATTTATTAAGATTATCTTTTGCTTTTTCTGTTAATTCTTCTATTATTTCAAGCGAATAGATTTCTTTGCCCTCCGCCAAATATGCGGCCAGAGCGGCGTTCCAGCCACTACCGGTTCCGATGTCCAGAATTTTCATATACGGTTGAATATCAGCGTAAAAAAGCATATAAAAAACAGTTGAAGGTTGACTGATTGTCTGATTACAGTTTAAGGGAAGAGCGGTGTCTAAATAGGCTAAATCCTTGTTTTTAACAAAGTATTTTCTGTCGGTAATTTCTATTGCTTTTAAAATTTTTTTAAAATAATTTTTTTCTTCATCGTTTGTTACTAAATAATAATAATTATTTTCTATACTTTCTATTAGTGTTTTATTTGTAAAATTTTTATAAAAGAGCATAATTATATTGTATAATATTTTTGCAAATTTTTAAAACCTATTAAAATTT
>JBNJGP010000099.1:0-7965 GCA_051747805.1 Candidatus Muiribacteriota bacterium | reverse complement strand
TTTACTATCACCTTTAGGTGATTTTACTAAGCTGAAAGCTTTTTACTTTTATGTAAGCCTGACCACAAAAGTCTTTTAAAAAAATTTGCTAAACTCAAAATAATAAATAATTTAGTTGAGAGGGTAAATGCATCGTAAATATTTACTGTTAATATTCTTAATATTAATATGTACTTTTAATCTTTATGCTGAAGAACAGCAGGGTTTTTTTCCAATTCCGAGTATTAATTTTGATGTTGAGGCAACAGATAATCCTGATGAAATTGGACTTGGACTTCAAATTATATTTCTTTTAACTATTTTAACCCTGTCACCTTCAATTTTAATAATGACAACCTGTTTTACCAGAATAATAATAGTTTTATCGTTTGTCAGAAGAGCAATCGCAACTCAATCTATACCTTCAAATCAAGTTATGATAGGACTTGCCCTTTTTATAACTTTCTATGTTATGGCTCCTGTATGGACTCAGATTTATGATGATGCTGTTTCACCCTATATTGAAAGAGAAATTACCCAGCCGGAAGCGTTTGAAAGAGCTATTATTCCAGCGCGGGAGTTTATGATTTCACAAACCAGAAAAAAAGATTTAGCCATGTTTGTAAAATATGCAAGGGGAGCTAAACCGCAGAATATTGATGAGGTTCCAACACATGTAGTTGTGCCAGCTTTTGTTTTAAGTGAATTAAAAACTGCTTTTCAAATGGGAATACTTGTTTTTCTGCCATTTTTAATTGTTGATATCGTTGTGGCCTCACTTCTTATGTCAATGGGGATGATGATGCTTCCGCCTATTATGATTAGTATGCCTTTTAAGCTGATTGTCTTTGTTATGGCAGATGGGTGGAATTTAATAATAGATTCTTTAGTAAAAAGTTTTAGATTTTAAAAAGCGGGGAGGATTTTTTATGGTTTCTGATGTTTCGATTATGGCTATTGCCCAGCAGATGATGATAATTATAGTCAAGGTAGCTGGTCCTATGTTGGGTCTCAGTGTCATTGTTGGTTTAGTGGTTAGTTTAATACAGACGGCAACATCAATTCAGGAGCAAACTCTTACGTTTATTCCAAAAATAAGCTCAATCATGCTGGCGGTTATTGTTTTTGGACCATATATGCTTCATCAGCTTCTTAAATTTACAATGGAAATTTTTTCTAATCTAATGATGTTTGTAGAGTAGTTTATGGAATATATGGTTCATGCCCTGCAAATTTATGCTCTGATAATTGCAAGAGTAGGTGCTTTTATGTTTAATATGCCAGTACTTGGTGGAAAATATGTTCCATCAGTGGTAAAAATTGGACTTGCTGCCGGTATTGCAATGGTGATTTTCCCGCTTGTTGAGCTTACAGATGTTCCTTCACAGGGGCCTTTTCTTATTGATTTTGGAATACATGTTTTAAAGGAAATGCTGGTTGGTTTAACTGTAGGGCTTGTAGTGGCTATTATAATTTCTGGTGTTCGTTCAACAGGCAGAATAATTGGTAGAAATATGGGGTTGAATATGGCAAATGTTGTTGACCCTGAAAGTGGGATGAACGTTTCAATTATTGAAGAAACTTTATATCTTTTTTATATTTTTGTTTTTTTATCCTTAAACGGTCATTATTTTTTATTCAGGGCAATGGTTGAATCCTACGGCATGGTTCCCATGGGTGGATTCACTTTTCACGAATCAATTATTTTTCAGATTTTTGATATACTTCAGCAGATTTTTATTATTGGTTTTGTTACTGCTATGCCTATATTTGGTGCTCTAATTATAGTTACGGTTCTTCTGGGAATTCTTGCAAAAGTTGCGCAGAAAATAAAAATTATATTAATTTCTTTCCCTGTTAGAATAATGGTAGGTTTGCTTCTGCTTGCCCTGACAATGCCGCTTATTATTGAGAATTATATGCTTGTTTATGAACAAATGCAAGAGAGGATTATGTATGTCATTCAGGCAATGTACTGATGATGAAATAAAATTATATAAACTGGATCTTCAGCTTTTTGCCGAGGATTCGCCTACTGGTCAGAAAACTGAAGATGCAACCCCGCGTAAAAAACAGAAAGAGCGGGAGAAAGGCAATGTCTTAAAAAGCATGGAAGTAAATACGCTTGCTATTATAGCGGCTGGATTTATTTCTATTATGATTCTTGGTAGATTTATTTTTGAAAACTTAACAAAATTTACCTATCGTGCATTTACAAATCTGGAATTTCAGATTGCAGATACACCTCAGTTGACTGTTTTATACAGTGAGTCCTTATATGCAGTATTTTTTTCGGCTGGTATTATATTTGCGGCCGTTTTTATTGCGGCCATTGTGGCTAATGTGGCACAGGTTGGTTTTTTATTAACTTTTGAGCCCTTTAAAATTGAGTTTAATAAATTCAACCCTGCTTCTGGGTTGAAAAAAATTTTTTCCCTTAAAAATATTATGGAAATGTTTAAAGCTCTGGGGAAAATTATTATAATATCATATTTCCCGCTTAGAACTATAAAGTTACACTATTATGATCTTTTAAATACTATACGAATGGAAATGATGCTGGGTTTCGGTATTATTTTTGAAGTTTTAACAATAATTCTATGGCAGATTCTTTTTGCACTGTTGATTATAGCCATTATAGACTTTATATATCAGAAGTACGAATATGAAAAAAAATTGAAAATGTCTAAATATGATGTTAAAAAAGAAAGAGAGGATATGGATGGTAAACCTGAAATTAAAAAAGCTCAGAAAAGAAAAATTCAGGAACTTTTAAGAAAAAACATGATGAATGAACTGCCTCAGGCAGATGTTGTTGTAACCAACCCTACTCATTATGCTGTTGCAATTAAATATGTTGATGAATCGGGAAACCCGCCATATGTCGTGGCCAAGGGTGCATTTAAACTCGCCCAGAAAATCAAGGAAATCGCAAAAGATAACGAAGTTCCGATTATTGAAAACAAACCACTTGCAAGAGGACTGTTTAAAGAAGTTGAGCTCGGGGATTATATTCCAGAAGAATTCTTTAAGGCTGTTGCAGAAATACTTGCATGGGCTTACAAAGTTAAAAACAAAGGATAAATTATAATAATGGAATTTTTAACCAACTGGACCAACTGGATGCTTCAGCGAAGCGAACTACTACCAGTATTTGGAATTGTATTTATTATTACAATAATGATAATTCCGATTCCGACATTTCTTCTAGACCTGCTTATGGCTGTAAATATCTTTTTATCCCTTATGGTTCTTATAATGACGATGTTTATAGATAATGTGCTTGATTTTTCTATATTTCCATCACTTCTACTTGTAACAACCCTGCTCAGATTATCAATTAATATATCCTCAACCAGACTCATACTACTTAGAGGTGAAGCGTTTGATGGCAGAATAATCCGGACATTTGGTGATTTTGTTGTTGGTGGTAATTATATTGTTGGTTTTGTAATCTTTATTATACTTTTAATTGTACAGCTTATGATTATTACAAAAGGTTCAGGCAGAATCGCCGAAGTTGCTGCAAGATTTACTCTGGATGCTATGCCTGGTAAACAGATGAGTATTGACAGTGATCTTCAAAATGGCCTGTTAACCGAAGAAGAGGCCAAGGTAAAAAGAGAGGATATAAAAAGAGAGGCAGATTTTTACGGCTCTATGGATGGTGCTTCTAAATTCGTGCAGGGTGATGCTATAGCAGGACTGATAATTACAGGTATAAATATTTTAGGCGGAATTTTAATTGGTGTTTTCATGCATGGCGAAAGTATAATGGGCGCCATGAGGATTTACAGTCTATTTACAATTGGTGATGGAATTGCATCTCAGCTTCCTGCACTTTTAATATCTGTTGGTGCTGGTATAATTGTTTCTCGCTCAGCCTCAAAAGAAAATCTGGGTGCTGATATTATGCAGCAGTTTACAAACTTCTGGCAGCCGCTTGCCATTGCAGCTTTGGTTATGATAATGCTTTCTTTAGTTCCAGGTATGCCTAAGATTACTTTCTGGACAATAGGGGGTGTTCTTTCATTTCTTGCCTATGTAAGATTTTATGGCGGGGATATTCCTATTAAAGATAAAGAAAGCGAGGAAGAGGAAGAGCAGGAAAAATCAGAAAAAGAAAAAACTTCTGAGTCATTTATTGATAACACCTATCATGTTGATAAACTAGAGCTTGAAATTGGTATTGGGCTTATTGTGCTTGTTGATGCCTCACAGGGAGGGGATTTAAAGGAAAGAATTACCATGCTGAGGCGCGAAATTGCACTTGAGCTTGGTTTAATGATGCCGAAAGTGCGTATCAGAGATAATATTCAGCTTCAGCCAAATAATTATAAAATCAAACTTAAAGGAATGGAGGCTGCAGCTGGCGAGGTGCTGGTAGATAAATATTTTGCCCTGAACACAGGTTTTGCTACAGAGGAGCTTGCAGAAGGTGTTAAAGCAAAAGACCCTATTTATGGAAGCGATGCCTACTGGATAGAAGAAGAACAGAAAGACTATGCTGAAAATGCTGGATATACTGTGGTTGATGCCTCTACTATAATTATAACCCACATGAAAGAAATTGTTATAGAACATGCCCATGAACTACTTGGCAGAGAAGAACTTGAAATGCTTGTAGAATATATAAAAAATGATTATAAAACGCTTGTTGATGAGTTAATAGGAGATTCCGGCACTAAGATTAAACTTTCTGAACTTCAGAAAATCCTTCAGAATCTGCTTAAAGAATCTGTTTCAATTAGAAATCTGGTAATGATTTTTGAGGCACTTCTTGAGGCTAAAAACTTTGGAATTGAAAATCTGGATCAGCTTACAGAATACTGCCGGGCAGCACTTTCGCGTCAGATAGTGGAACAGTACATAGATAAAAATGAAAACACCCTTAATGTTGTTAATCTTGATCCTCAGCTTGAAAAAGCTCTGCTTTCTAAAAGAGCATACTCTCAAACCGGTATAGGATATTTATCTGTCTCGCCAAATGAGGCTAACAATGTAATTAATGCTCTTGCAGATTTAGTTGTAGAAATAAAAGATGATGTTCATTCTTTTGTTGTTCTTACTTCACCAGATTTAAGACCATTTTTTAAGAGACTTCTTGAACGCGAAAAAGCTTTTTCAAAAACTCCTGTTCTATCATACAATGAAATTCCTTCTAATATTTCAATAAAAGCGGCGGGAGTACTTAAAGCATGAGTGATACAATATTAAACAAAGACCTTGAAATGTTTCTTAAAGAAACAAAAGATTTGCTTCATGATGATAAGGCTGGTGTTAAAAAGAAAGATAGAAAATTAAAAAAAACAATTGCCTTTGCAAGTGGAAAGGGCGGGGTAGGAAAAACTACTCTTGCGGTAAATCTTGGACTTGCGCTTCTGAATAAGAAGCTTGATATGGGTGTTTTTGATGCTGACCTGGGAATGGCTGACGGGGATATTCTTTTAGGCACAAAAGTAGAATTTACTTTAATGGATTATCTGAAAGGACTTGCCTCCTGGGAAGAAATTGTGCATAAATCTCATGGCTTAAAGCTGATTTCTGCTGGAACGGGTGTTGCAGAGCTGGCTAATATCGGGGAAATGGAAAAAAGTTTTATTTATTCAAATATTATTTCACAAATCGACTGTGATTATTTAATTGTAGATACAGGAGCCGGTATTTCTGAAAACACTACTTATTTTTTAGAAAAGGCTGATATTCCAGTTATTGTTATTACTCCAGAACCTACTTCTATATGTGATGGATATGGAATAATAAAAACTCTTTTAAAAAATAACATTAAAAATGAAATTAATGTAATTATAAATCGCGCTTATGATGAGGACGAGGCAAATGTAACTTTTTTAAATATTGAAAAGGTTGTTGAGAAATTTTATAATAAAAAAATCAATTTTGCGGGTTTTATCCCTGAGGACAGGGATATTTCATATGCGCTTTTTTCACGTAAACCGGTATATTTAATGAAAGATAAACCAATAATAAAATTTATTGAAAAAGTTACCGGTTTTTTATATAATAAACTTGAATCAGAATAGAATAATAATAAATCCAATCAAAAACAGGTTAAGAGGGATAAATGTCAAAAGCATCAAGTAATAAAACCGGAAATGCAAAAATTAAAAGACATAGTTTTATTGCAAATACCCGACAGGAAGCAATTTTACAGGCACAAATTGATATAGGTTCAGATTTTGACATTGTTAATCAGACTCATGTTCAGACCGGTGGTTTTCTTGGATTATTTACAAAAAAACAGCATAAAGTAACTATTCAAACTCCCTCAAAAAAGAAGATAAAGGAAAGGGCCCGGCGAACAGTAAACAGTAAAAATAAGACGGCCAATGAAAAAAATTCAAATAAAAAAACAGATGAAAGTGTTCAGAAAATGCAGAAATATCTTATGTCGAGAAAACAAAATAATAAAGATGTACCTGGAAAGTTCCTACAGTCAAAAGAAGATGAACAACTTCTAAAAAAGATATTCTCAAATATTAAAATCGCAGAAAATAAAAAAGAAAATAGTAAAATAATTAATAATATTAACAACGTGGGGACAGGAAATAGGTCAAAAGATATTTTTGATAAAATGAATAAGGAAATAAATGAAATTAAAAATGAAATACTTAACTTAAGAAAAACTGTAATAAAAAATCCGAGAGAACAATCTCAATCTTTAAAAAAAAGGTTTTTAAATTGCCTCATAAAAAATGACTTCCCAAAAGTTCTTGCAAATACATTATTAAATAAATTTGAAAAAACCCTGAATAAAATTCAGCTTGAGGACCGTGCTATTTATCAGAAAAAATTCAGAGAATATATTATAGAGCATATTTATTACAGAGAAGGTATAGATTTTTTAAACGATGATATAAAAAAAATTGCCCTGATTGGCCCAACCGGTGTTGGTAAAACCACAACAATAGCCAAGCTGGCATATTATTTCAGTATTGAATGTGAAAAAAAAGTCAAGGTTGTTTCAGTTGATGTGTTTAAATATGGTGGAATTAATCAGCTTGAGGACCTTTGCAGTGAAATGGATATTAATTTCAGTGCGGTTTATGAAATGAATGATTATGAAAAAGAAATCAATGATAAAGATTATGATGTAATACTGATAGATACTTCAGGCAAAAATTACAATGATTCAAAAAACATTACCGAAATAAAAGCATTTTGTAAAAAAGACGATGATATTGAAAAATATCTTGTGGTTTCTGCGGAGTCAAAGTATTCAGATATGATTAAATTAAATAAAAATTTTTCTTCTTTTGGAATAAAGGGAACAATTTTCACAAAATGTGATTTAACCAGATATTTTGGGGCAGTTGTTGCTTTTCTGGTAAAATCAAAAAACTCGGTTGTTTATATGACTTTCAGCAAAAAAATCGATAATGATTTAAAAGAGGCAGTTCCCTATAAGCTGGTTGATGGAATACTCGGGGCTGAAATAGAATAACAGGTATAAAATAATGTTAAAAAAATTTTTCATATTTTTTATAATAGTAATTTTTACTTTAATATCAACTGAGGCAAAAAATTTATTGAGTGGAAACGTCACAGATAACTCAAATAATCCTTTAGCCGGTGTAAGAATAGTGCTTGGAAGTTACTCTCAGGATAAATCCTATAGCTCACCACTCGTGACTTATACAAATAAAAAAGGCGAATTCAGATTTAACGATATAATCCCCGGTGTTCAATCAATCGAGGCTGAAAAAATTTCCTATAGAGTTTTTGGCGATACTATATCCATAAATAATGGTAATAATGTTTATAATATAACTTTAAGAAAGAAAAGGAACTCCTCAGGAAACTCAGACTTTGAAAATGTTACAAGAGAAAAAGGGGACAGAAAATATTCTGGCCGTCTTATTGACTCAGTTTCAAATGAACCTGTAAAAAATGCCTATGTAGTTTTTGGTAATCAAATTACCAGGTCCGATAATGAGGGTTTGTTTTCAATTCAGCTAAACTCATTTA
>JBNJGP010000098.1:0-7989 GCA_051747805.1 Candidatus Muiribacteriota bacterium | reverse complement strand
AATTTTTGAAGGATTTTTTGAACAGAATTTAAAACCCTGGGATACTGCTGCAGGTGTTATTATTGCAGAGGAAGCAGGAGCTTGTATAACCGACTTTAAAAACAACAAATACAATCCGTATATGAATGAAATAGCAGCAACAAACAAATTAATACATGAATCTTTAACAAATGTGCTGGAGTAAAAATGACTGAAAAAAAAGCTTTAACAAAAATTCTTGATAACCATATAGACTGTTTTGGTGAATTTGATCATAAAGATGAAATCTGTAGAAAAAAATGCGTACTTTCTATAAAATGCTGCATTGAAAAAAAACAGACTCAGCAAATGCTTTTTTCCGATGAAATTTTCGGAACTGAAGACAACAGTTTGTTAATTCAGTAAATTAAAAGAAAAATTATTATGAAATTTAAAAACAAAACTCCTAAACTAAACTTAAAAAAAATTCTTGTATTAAATTATTTTTTTATATTTGCTGTATTTATCTTATATTCAGCTTTTTTATTCAACAAAACAAATCCATACACAATTTCCTATTTTCTCATTGCAGCATCAGCTCATTCATTTTCGATTCTTTTGCTATTATACCCTTTTTATTTAATAACAAATTATCTCTCTCCCGGTAAAAAAACTGCCGGTCTGATAATTTCCCTGCTTACTTCAGCAGTAATAATCTTTTTTATTATAAATTATAAAGTTTTTCTTCAGTACAGATTCCACATAAATATGGAAGTAATGAATCTTATCTTTGTAGGCGGTGGTGATATATTCAGTTTTCCTTTAAGTACTGTTTTATACGGACTTTTTATTATATCTGCTGTATTGGCAGCTGAACTTTTTATTGTTTTTAAATTCAGATTCCCAGGAACAATAAATAAAAAAATTAAAGCATCTTTTATATCTGTTGTTTTACTATCTTTTTTCTCTGCCCACTTTATTCATGCTTATGCTGATGCAAGAAATTTCAGGTACATAACAACTTCTGCACATGTATTGCCGTATTTCAGCCCTCTTACTGCAAAAGGTTTTTTTGAAAAACACAACCTGATAGAAACTGTTAATACAAAGACCTTGTCAGATAAAAATTTCAAGTCCCAACTGAACTATCCTCCGAAAGAATTAAAGTTTAATACAACAAGTAATGCAACTCCTAATATACTCTTTATTGTAAATGACTGCTTACGTTCCGACATGGTACAAAAAGATATAATGCCTTTTGTATTTAACTTTGCAAAAAAAAATAATTCGCTTACTTTTAAAAACCATTTAAGTGGAGGCAATGGCTCCAGGATTGGTATTTTTAGCCTTTTTTACGGTCTTATGGGAACTTACTGGAATTCCATTGCAGACGAAAACATCTCTCCTATACTTATTGATACTATACAGAAAAATAATTACAAAACAGGTATTTTCGGAAGTGCAACTTTAAAATCACCTCCTTTACACAAGACTGTTTTTTCCGGAATCCAGGATCTCAGAATCGAATCAGAAGGCAGTACATCAAGCGAAAGAGACCTTGATATTACACAAGACTGGATGGAATGGATTGACTCAAAAAATAATAATCAACCTTTTTTCGGATTTATGTTTTATGATTCTGCACACTCACTCAGCTTTCCTGATGACTTTAAAATAAAAAATCGATTCAAGCCATATGCAAGAGCTGCTGAATACCACAAATTTGATGGTGATTATGACAATACAAAAATAAAAAACCGTTACAAGATATCCCTTGCATATACAGACACTTTGATAGAAAAAGTGATCAAGGATCTTAAAGAAAAAAACATCTTAAAAAATACTATTGTAATTATTACAGGAGATCACGGAGAAGAATTTAATGAATCAGGCAATAATTTTTGGGGACATGGAGGAAACTTTACTGACTATCAGGTTAAAGTCCCTTTAATTATTCACTGGCCCGGAAAAGAAAAAAAAGAGTTTAATCATCTTACAAGCCATCACGATGTTGCCCCTACTCTTTTGACCGAAGTTTTCGGGTGCAATAACAGTCCTGAAGAAATAAGTAATGGCAGAAATCTTTTTAATAAAAGCAATAGAGAGTGGGTATTTTCAGGAGGTTTTTCAAAAAAAGCAGTGATAGAAAAAGACCGAATAACTGTATCTTATCCTACAGGTTTTTATGAAATTTATAACAGGAATTTTGATCCCCTTGAAGACGCCGAGTTAAAACCAGAAATTTTAAAAGAAGTTATGAAAGAGAGATCAAAGTTTTATAAAAAATAATAAATACCCATGGAGTTTTGTAGTATTTTAAAGCTTATAATAACCAAATTTTTTTCTAATCTTAAATTTGCGAAAAAAATTCAATGGTTTTTTCTTAAGATGGCTTAAGCCTCTGCTTACAAGCTTGTCAGTTGCTTCAAGAACCCTAACAGATGACTTACCATCATAATAGGGATGGATATTTTCTACATATTTTTTTATAGAAGCTTTTAGTTTTTCAGGTGGTTCTAGTGCTTTATCCAATGCCGATTCTATTTGATCAATTTTTGTCACGTTTATTAAGTGTGGACCAGGCATTCTGTTTCTGAAAGTTACAACCGGTTTGTGTTGCAGCATAAATTCAGAGATTACAGATGATGAGTCAGAAAGCATAACATCAGCATTTTTCAATAAAGGCAAGATATTATCAGTTTCAATAAATTTCAGATTATCACTTTGTATAGATTTGAATTTATTAACAACTCCAATATCCATTTTTGGATGAAATGTTACAATCCATTCCCATTTATCTTGTGATGATAACTCTTTGATCTTATCAAATATTTTGTAAGCCGCACTTAAAGATGGTGTGAATGTTGAGGTAAAAAGAATCCTTGGACGGCTTTTTTTTTCTATCTTAATACTGTTATCAAATAAGGGATCCATTTTTGGCCATCCGGTTTCTACTACTTCAAAAAAACCATGTTTTTCTGAAAGTTCTCTGAAAGGTAAGGTCGTCGAAGGCCCTTGCGTACAATAAAGATCAAAAAAACCTCTAATCCTGAAATGACCTCTATTTTCATCTCTTTTTTGAGCATTGAAGCCATGGAATAGTTGAACTTTTATTCCAGGGAAAAAATCAGAAACAATATTACTTGCAACAAAAACAGCACCAGGGTTATACTCTATAACATCTTTTATGGTTTTGAGTCGTTTTTCGTCATCTTTAAGATATTCTGAACACTCTTCATGGCTCAAAAACCAGGCAACCTCATCCCCTCTTTCTCTTATAACTTTTTGGAGTGGTCTTACAATTGCAAATGAGTATAAGTGAGAAACAAAAAAAAGATACCGTTTCATTGTTTACCTCTTTTTTTAAGTAATTCTTTTTTCTTATCCTGCTTATCTTTAAGCCTAAGTGTCCACAATCCGGCATATTTATTAAAAGCTCCCTGGCTATACATAGCCGCGACAAGGAAGCCTACGCTTCCGTCCATGAAACCTCTTCTTAAAATATATACCTGAAAAAAAACCCATATTGCACGAAAAACTGCTCCTGGAAGCCCACCGCCATGCTTACCTTTCTCATGTCTTTTTTTTGCTCCAAGCCAGGAATATGTTCTGTTTTTTATAAGGTAATGTTCATAATCCCTAATTGAATAATGATTCAATCGACCTTTGAGTTTTGAGACAGTTCCGTTAGTTATTACTTTTTCGTGAACAATCGAGTCTGTAAAATAAGCACCTGTTCTTTTGAATAAGCGCTTAACGCTTCGAGAACTTCTGCCGTAATCCAGCCTTTTACCAAAGATTTGCACTGCCCATGGTATTCTGAAGGCAACCACATCAACAGGATTTTTTAAAACAGTTTTTATCTCTTGTTCTAATTCTGGAGTCACTTCTTCATCGGCATCAATGGACAAAACCCAGTCGCAAGTTGCTTTTTTAAGCGCTCTTTGTTTTTGAATCCCAAAGCCCGGCCAGTCAGTAACAAATACATTATCTGTGTAGCGTTTAACAATCTCAACAGTTTCATCAGTGCTCCCACTGTCTAAAACAATTATTTCATCCGCTATACAGTATACAGATTTTAAACATCTTTCAATTCTATCTTCTTCATTTTTTGTAATAATTATAACTGAAAGAGAATGTGCTGGTTCAGTCATTTAATATTCCCCAATTTAATATCTTATTTTATATACCATTTTTTATTGCATATTATATGTTAAAAATTTTATATTTTCCTTTAAACAGATTTCTATTAAAGTTAAAATGTGTTAATTAACACATAAAAAACCATAGAGTAAAATAAATAAATTTAATTTTTTCTCACTGAATATTAATAAAATCAAAACTTGTTGGCATATTAAAAAAGTTTATTCTAATTCAGTTTAGTTTTATTACATTAAAGTCCTCTGTAAAAAAAATATTTACAAAAATCTCTTACTTTTCCAATAAACAACTAAGACGAAAACTTTATAAAAAGGAAAACATTTTGACACCTAGCCTTCTTTGGAATATAAACAGTTCTGTAAATATGAATGATATTGGAATGTATGACTTATAAATGATTTTCGAGAGATTAAACGTTAATTTTGTGGGGTTTTATGAACGCAAAAATAATTTTCGATATACAGGAACTGTATTACCTTGCTCAATATCTGCCCGTATTTCGGGAATTAAAAATACGTGGTGCTGAATGTACTTTTGTTATTTATGAAAATCAGGATTTTAACGAACTTTTAAAGGATATTATTCAAACAGAAGAACTCCCTTTTTTCTGGGTAAAAAACGACCGTGAAGCACTTTCATACTATTTGGAACAAAAAGCTGACTGGGTAGTTTTTGGTAATCATTTTTTTGATATTGACTCTCTTCATACAGTATCTAATAGCGCACAGTTAGGCCATGGTGTTGGCCCTAAAATGAGCTATTACACCAAGTCTAAAACTCACATGAAAGTAAGGTTTGTTGAGGGTAAACGAAGACTTGATCTTTTAAAAAAAATGTATCCCAATGGAAATTTTGTTCAAACCGGGTTTGCAAAACTGGATCCTTTATTTAACAATAAGATAAAACCTTTTGATATTGAAACAGCAGGGCTTGACCCTAAGAAAAAAACCCTGCTTTATGCACCTACCTTCTATCCAAGCTCACTTGATTGTTTTTCAGATGAATGGCCCAAAGATTTTAGTGAATATAACCTTATCGTAAAACCGCATTTTTTTTCTCTGTCCAAACGCAAATATAAATCACAAAGAAAAAAACTTAAAAAGTGGTCGAAATCAAGTAATGTATATATAGCAAAAATGTCTGAACATTCGTTACTTCCTTTTATGGCAGCAGCGGATTTATTAATCAGTGAGGCCTCTTCCGCTTTATTTGAATTTGCAGCACTTGATAAGCCTATTGTTTGGTGTGATTTTTTTAAGTTGAGGTGGACATATCGTGGCCCTCTTAAATTTAGATTTATAAAAAGGATGGATCAGGATATTCAGAACTTTGCTGATCTTGGTGCTCATTCAAGCAGGTACAGAGAACTTAAAAAAGTTGTTGAACAACAACTTTTAAATCCTGATGATTTTTTTTACAATCGTAAAGAATATACAAAACAACTTGTTGGACCAACTGATGGTAAAGCAGCCAAAAGAATTAGTAATTATCTTTTAAGTAGTAATTAATGACAATAAATATTTTGTAAAACTAATGGGAAATTAGAAAATGAATTTAATTATTTTAGCAGCAGGAACAGGAAGCCGTTTATATCCTTTAACAAAAAATACTCCAAAATCACTTCTTGATCTTGGAGATGGTGTAAGTCTTCTTGAAAAACAGATTGAAGCTGCGATTAAAAGCGATTTAATTGATAGAATCTATATTGTAACAGGTTACAAAGCAGGACAAATAGAAGAAAAAATAAAAGAATATAATACTGATATTGAAATTGAAACAATCTTTAATCCTTTCTTCTCAATTTCAAACAATCTTGTAGCTGTATGGTGTGCAAATTCTGTTTTACTTCAGAAAGATTTTATTATTACCAATGGTGACAACCTTTATAGAAAAAATGTTCTTCCTGAATTTGCATCAATCGAAGAAGGTATATACCTTACAATCAGCTATAAAGATGAATATGATGATGATGATATGAAAGTTGTTCTTGACGAGAATAAATCTGTAATTCATGTTTCAAAAGAAGTACCGCTTCCTGATGTTATGGCCGAATCAGTCGGACTTGTTGGAGTTTTTGGTAAAAGATACAGGAATGCGTTTGTTAAAAAAGTTGTAAATATGCTACATTCTGAAGAAAAATTACAATTTTTCTGGTTGCGAACTTTTAATGAGCTTGTAAGTGACGGCTTGAAGATTGAAACAATAGAGATTGATAGTAATGATTGGGCTGAAGTAGATTTTCATCCTGATATAATGACAATCAGAAAAGAAGTATTTGCAAACCTCAATAAAAAATTAGAAAATAACGATTAATGCTTGGATATTGTTTCACTTGTGGTAGCTCAAAAAAGTGATCCTGATTAATTCACCATCAAAAAAACAAAAAACATAGTTGAAATGAAAAACTAAACACGTTCCAAAAATTACTTATGTTATACAAAAAGTAATTATCAATCTTTGCTCCACCCAATATATTAATTTCACTGAGCTTCCTGAGATAAACTTCATCTCATAAATCTTCGCTTGGGCAGGATGAATCTGATAATAAGTGAAATAAAAAAGCTATAATTATAACAAAAAAAGTAACATTTATACTTCTTGCAAAAATAGTTTCGCTTAGACTAAACACAAAAAATGATAAAGTAAAAATCATTCCTAAATATGAAATTTCTTTGTTTTTTTTTATATGTTTAAAAAAAATAAACATGGGATAAATAAAAATTAAAATACCTAGAATACAACATATAATTCCACTGGATAAAAAATCATAAAGAAACTGATTATGAGGAGTAGAAAATTTTTTCACCGCAGGTGATATTTGACCGTTCTCAATTAGCTCTTTTTTCATTTTATAAAAACTTTCATGACCAACCCCCAAAACAGGGTTACTTTTTATGATCATCAAGGCTGCCTTCCACATCTCAAATCGAGGTTGTTCAGAAAATTTACCGATATCTTTATTTTCCTTTAACAACAAGATATTTTCGTAGAGTTTAGAAAAACGAGGATAAAGTGAGTTATTAAAATTTAAGGAAAGGAAAAAAAAGAAAGTTATTGAAAAAATTATCAAGAAAAAAAAACTTCTCTTTTTATAACTTTTTATCAAGTATAAAATAAAGAATATAGCTAGTGCTGGTACAGCTCCTCTTGTCCCAGAGCTTAAAGTTGCAAAAAGACCTGCAAAAAAACCTAAGTACGAGAATATAATCAAAAATTTATTTACTTTTGCAAAGTATCCGAATGAAAATATAGAAATTACAGATAACATTAATGCAATATCTCCAAAAGCTATTGCATGATAACTTCCTGTTGTTCTGGTTTTTCCATCGATAATTTGAAATAAAGCAAAAAGAAAACTAAAGAATGCACCAATTATTGCACCAGTAAAAAAAGAGTATTCACTAATTTTAATATTTTTGAATAAAAAAATAAGAGGTAATATAGCTAGAAGCCTTAACTCCTGATCTATTATAGACAAAGAAATTTCAAATCTGTTTAAAAAAAAACCATGATAAAAAACAGATAATATTTGAATTAAAAGGTAAGCAATAATTAAAATAAAATATCTTTTTTCATAAGAAGTTAAGTGGTTAGTTCTTTTTAATTCAGTTAAAGATATAATTATTAATAAAGTTAATATAACACTTCCTGAACTACTGACAATATTTGTAAGAGTCAGGTATAAAACCAAAAACAAACTAACTAAAAAATATTTAACTTCAAAACTGTTTAACTTTAGCATATTAAAATATTTGTCTTCCTGGACACTATATAATTTTCCCCGGATTTAAAATACCTGCCGGATCAAAAGCATTTTTTACTCTTCGCATTAAATCCCTTTGATTCCTGTCTATTTCAAAACCGATATAA